>NZ_JBIWDU010000003.1:140218-439831 GCF_044762155.1 Neobacillus sp. NPDC097160
GACAGGCATACTACGAGCCGGCGAGAAGGTTGTTCTTTAACCTTCTTGACGGATTGGCTTATGACCCCGAGCCCCTAGACGCTGCAGCTGGATACATTTAAAAGCGAAAGCGTCTTGCCCAGGGGCGACAGGCATAAGACGAGCCGGCGAGAAGGTTGTTCTTTAACCTTCTTGACGGATTGGCTTATGACCCCGAGCCCCTAGACGCTGCAGCTGGATACAATTAAAAACGAAAGCGTCTTGCCCAGGGATATAAAAGCTCATCCATCATTGGATGAGCTTTTTCAGGTATTTAGGACTTAAATGGATTTCCAGCAAATACCTTCCTTTTTGGTCCCAAAAAGGCTATATTTAATAGTATGGTGCGGACGGTAGAAAATGGATGAAACTTTTTATACATATACATCGACTAATATTAATGAACGGGGAGGGGAATTGATGGACTCCGTTTTCGATGAACTATATCAAAAATATCATCATGACGTTTTTCAATTTCTATTTTATATGGTTAGAAACAAAGAACAAGCCGAGGACCTGGTTCAAGAAGTCTATATTCGAGTATTTAAGTCCTATCATCGTTTTGAAGGGAAAAGTAGTGAAAAAACATGGCTATTTTCGATTGCTAGAAATGTTGCCATCGACTTTTTCCGGAAACAAAAGGGTTGGAAAGAAAGAATGCTCGAAAAATTTGATTGGACAACGAATCAAGTAAAGGATGAATATCCGATACCGGAAGAAATTACTGTACAAAAGGAAGAAATCAGATGGATATACAAATGCCTCGAGTATTGCACGCTGGACCAACGGTCTGTTATTATTTTGCGCTATTTACAGGATTTGTCTATTGCTGAAACAGCCCAGGCTTTAGGGTGGACGGAAAGTAAGGTTAAAACAACACAACACCGCTCCTTGAAGGTTTTGAAGAAGCATATGGAAATGTTTTTTGAAAAGGAGGGATTAATTAGTGAAAAAGTCAGAGTGGAGCGATAGAGAGCTCGAAGAATTATTAAGGCAAATGCCAAAAATGCAAGATCATCGCGATCCTCGTGACATTTACCAAAATCTTTCTTTAAAAAAGCGCAAAACAAAACCATGGCTGTTACCGGGCATCGCTGCTGCAGCTGCCTTGCTTCTTTTTTTCATCTTAGCTCCTAAATTAATGGATGGGACAAATTTCACCTATGATCAAGCACGAGAAGAAAAATCATCAGCAAACAAGGAAACGCAGCTTGCTGATAGAGATTCAGCAGTTGATTTGAAGAAAGAGGATGCTTCATCAAAGGAACAAACTTATTCGGGAACAGCAAAGACAGACTTAATGAAAGCTGAAAGCATAAAAACGGCTGTTTATGACGATGATGTGGCAGGTGGAACCGTATTTACCTATTGGATACCAGATCCACAAGCGCAAATACTTATTCCTGTTTCCACAATCATTCATGATACCCAAGATCAATCATGGCTTACACTATATACGAAGAACATGGCAAATTTAAAAGAAGTGGAATGGGGATTATCGGATTTATACCCTTTAAATGTGACAATGGAGCTCGATAAAAATAATAGCAGTGTTATGGTGGATGTTCCTTCTGACCATCAGTACGGACAAGGGTCAGCCAATGAAACTAGTTTTATAAATGTATTAAAAAAGGATATATCCTCCAATAGTAATATTAAGAAAATAAAGTTTTCGACGAAAGGTGTACCAGGAATCGAATTGGGGAATTATGGTCATTTAGAAGAAGCGGATGTTGTTCTCGAGAAAAAACATGCCTTTTTATTTTATTATCCCGAAGGCAGTGACATTCCTTTTCTAACACCATCAGTAGAAACATTTAACGACATTAATACGGCATTAGAGGCAATGAAGACCGATAATGCCGAATTGGGTCTAAAAAGTTCTCTGCTGCCCTTAATGCCGTTACATGATGTGTCAGTCTCTGACAAAACATTAATTTTATCATTAAAAGGAAATTCAAGTGTGCAAAATAACCAGCAGACTTCTTCTTCTATTGAAGCATTGCTTTTAACAGCGAAGGAATTCGGACTAGAAAAAATGGTCGTTAAGGATTCTGCTATACCAACCATCGGTCCTTTCGATTTATCAAATGAAATCAAGGTGCCGATAGCGCCAAATTTCCGAAATATACAATGAATATTTCCAATCAACCCATAGTGGTTGATTTTTTTTTGAATAAAATTGCTGAAGACTCCAAATTATAACAAGTATGCTCAGAGTCACTCTCCAAAAGCAGCGAATGTTCTAAACGTGAACTAACGAACATATGGTGTGGAGGAGAGGACAAGATCTATAAGGAGGAAAATGAAAGAATGCGTGACTACATAAAGAGATTATTAATTGCCGTTATTATGGCGCTTTGTGTCAGTTTATTATTTTTAGGCGGCAAACATTCTGAAGCGGCGGGTATAAAGGAACATAAAGAAATGAATGATCACTGGATATGGCCCGCAGACGGTGTCATTTCCGATACATACGGAACGAGGCATGGACAACATAAAGGTATTGATATTGCGGGAAAATTGGACACTCCTGTTCTGGCCGTTGATGACGGCGTGATAGTTAAGTCCTATTATTCTAATACATACGGTAATGTAGTTTTTATGAAACACCCTAGTAATTTTGTAAGCGTTTATGCCCATTTAAACAAGCGGACAGTATCGGTTGGCCAAACAATTAAACAAGGTGATGTAATCGGGAACATGGGAAGAACAGGACAAGCTACTGGAACACATCTTCATTTTGAAACCCACCAATTAGAGTGGAGATATGATAAGAAATATGCAATGGACCCAGAAAAGTTGTTGGGTAAGGCTGATGTTGGCGAATCGGTACAAGGTGGCATCGCAAGTGCCGGTGATAATGTGTTAGTGGTAAGTTCCCACCCGCAAACGGATGAAGGTACATCAGAATCGAACAAAGAAAAATATATCGTTAATCAAGGGGACACATTGTTCTCGATTGCACTGCAAAAAAACGTTTCTGTAGATAGGATAAAAGCAATAAACAACCTTACGTCTGATCTTATTAAACCAAACCAAATCTTAACAGTTCCGTAATACACTGGAAACCCGCTGAAGATTGTCAGCGGGTATTTGTATTTACTAAAAAAACCTTTTACTTAACAAAAAGGAATTTCTTTAGTATAATAAAGTTGTAATTTAATATCGATCTATCTTCGGGGCAGGGTGAAATTCCCGATCGGCGGTATTAGAGCAATGCTCTTGAGCCCGCGAGCCTTTTTAGGCAGGATTTGGTGCGATTCCAAAGCCGACAGTATAGTCTGGATGGGAGAAGATGGAGGTTCTGCAAACGTTCAAAAAATGCTGGTGCATTGGACGTTTATTAAGCGTGCCTTGTAAGCTCCCTCAAGTAATTTATCTTGAGGGATTTTTATTTATCGGGCCGTCTAGTGCTGAACCTCTCTTCCTTACGCGATGGATCAAAAAAGGAGAGAGGAAGATGAAGGAAATGAAGAAAACAAAGAAAATATCGGTAAAGGCTTACGTCACAATTGGAATGCTGAGCAGTATAGCATATCTTTTAATGCTATTAAATTTCCCGCTGCCGCTATTCCCAAATTTCTTATTTGTCGATTTTAGTGACATCCCAGCATTAATTGCCGCTTTAATTTTTGGGCCGATTGCAGGAGTATTAGTTGAACTTTTTAAAAATGTTTTAAATTATATTGCGACAGGAAGCCAAACAGGAATTCCGGTTGGCCATATTGCCAATTTCCTTGCGGGTATAGTGTTTATCCTGCCAACGTATTTTGTATATAACAGACTCAAAACTAGAAAGGGTATGACAATGGCGTTAATTGCCGGCACTGTCACAATGGCTGTTGTAATGAGTATTTTAAATTACTTCTTCATTTTACCGGCCTATACAGTCCTTATGGGTTTTCCTGATATGCGCAACCTAGTTGTACCTGCTGTCTTACCGTTTAACATACTAAAAGGAGTAATCATGTCTGCAATCTTTATGCTGCTGTTTATTCGGATGCAGGCTTGGATTAATAAATTGTCCACCGTAAAAGGTGCATAAAAAGCAGCAGGAGCAGCTTCATAAAGGCTCCTGCTGTTTTTTATTATATAAAAATAAAAAACCCCGCTTGTAAAAAGACGGGGTAGTAGCTTAAAAATATTTTATTGACAAAATATTATTCGAATTTTGTTGGATTACCATCAAATGCTTCGTCGGCAACTTTGATTGAATCTGTTGGACAGCCTTCAAATGCATCCATCATGTCATCGATTAATACATCTGGAATTTCAACGATTCCCTCGTTGTCGTCAAGTGTTACAAATGCAATACCTTCATCATCATAATCATAAATATCTGGCGCTGCTGCGCCGCATGCACCACATGCAATGCAAGTTTCCTTATCAACAATCGTGTACTTTGCCATGAAAAAAAACCTCCCAGTAAAATAACAAATATTATTCAAACTCGTTTCCCATTATAAAAATGGAAACGCATTACTCATATCTATTGTAAAACTGTATGGTCAACTTTTCAATAGAAAAATACTATTAAAACTGTGGTTTGTATATTTGATTTTCTTAAACTTCCACATTTATGGGCAACAAGAACCCCCATTTCATGTTAAAATAAAAACAGAAAAAACGGAGAATTTGTCGATGTTATGTAGAAAAGTGGTGGACCATATATGTTGAAATTAGAAGCCATCATTCTTTATTGTTTAAAACAAATTAATCGTGAACGGACGATCTATTCCATCTATCACCTTTTAAATGGAAAAAAGTCATCACAAACCATCCAAGATGCTCATTTATTTTCTTTAAAGAATTATTTTGGGATTTACGAACCTTTAACAAGAGAATCCTTTGATGAAATCATTCATTCAATGTTCGAGGAAAAGTGGATCGACCATTGCGGTGAACAACAGTACCTTTTAACGGAATTGGGAAAATCAAAATTAGAAAACAATCCACTCCCAACGTATATAAATGGATGGAGCTATCATCCATTTACCTCATTGTTTTGGGAAAGACTGTCGTTATTTATTCAAGTAACTTCGAATCTTGTTTTTGGCGAAACAAGCTATCTTCCTATTCAAAAAAATAAAGATGTTCATCTGTGGTTGAAATCTGCTTTAAAGGAAATCAAGGTACCAAGGAAAGAGATAGGGAGCATTGTAAACTCTGAATTGATAGAATGTTTCAATGAGACTAAGGAAATCGATCCCTCCGTTTTGGTGTTTCGGTTAACTGGTTTTCAGCAAATTGGCCTAACTCCAATACAGATCGTAAAGAAATTAAATATGAATATCCACGATTACCATATCGGATGTATTCATACACTTCATTATTTGATAAATATGATTATGCAAAATCCGAACCGTTTTAGCCTGTTAACAATTCTTACCCAAGACTTTCATCAACAAGATGAATTAACACATTCATCTAGGAAAACATGGAAGCTATTAATGCAGGGTTATTCTCCTGATATGATTGCTAAGTTCAGGCATTTGAAATTGAGTACAATAGAAGACCATCTTGTTGAATTTGCTTTACATGTCGATCATTTCTCAATAGATCCTTATGTGGATAAAGAATTACAGGTGAAGATAGCAGGAATTTCTCGGAGTACCGGAACGAAGCAGCTTAAGCTGATAAAGGACAAATTGACGGCAGCAACTTATTTTCAAATAAGGTTAGTGTTGGCAAAGAATGGTGATAGATAATGGAATTAGAAACACTTTTACAAAAACATTTTGGGTTTGAATCATTTAAAACAGGTCAGAAAGAAGTCATTTCATCGATTCTTGCCGGACAGCATACATTGGCCATGCTCCCCACAGGAACTGGGAAATCCTTGTGCTATCAACTTCCGGGGTTAATCTTAAAAGGGCATATTTTGATCATTTCTCCGCTTCTTTCCTTAATGCAGGATCAAGTCGAGCAGTTTAAACGGTTTGGTGAGAAAAGGGTCATTGCATTGAATTCATTTCTTTCACCGGCAGAAAGAAATAATGTACTCCTTCATTTAAAGGAGTATAAGTTCATCTTTATTTCTCCTGAAATGCTGAGGATTCCTTTTATCATGAGGATGCTGAAGCAATTAACCATTTCGTTATTTGTGGTCGATGAAGCTCATTGTATATCACAGTGGGGATTTGATTTTCGCCCGGATTATTCTAAGTTAGGTGACATTCGTGGAAAGTTAGGGAATCCCTTAACACTTGCACTTACTGCGACCGCTACTAGAAAGGTACGCCAGGACATTATCGATTCGCTTGGATTTGAAGAAATGGTAAAAATAGAATCATCTACTGATCGGCCGAATATTGCTTTTTATGTTGAAAAATTACAAAATTACCACGATAAACAAAACCGGGTAATTGAACTTGTTTCAAGGCTCCAAAAGCCAGGAATTATTTATTTCTCAAGTAAAAAGGCTGCTGAACAAATGGCGGTCATGCTAGAAGAAAATGGAATCTGTCGGGCGATGGCATATCACGGCGGATTGGATCAAAATACAAGAATATTAATTCAGCAGCAGTTTATTCATGACCAGCTGGATGTCATTTGTGCCACGAGTGCCTTTGGGATGGGCATAAACAAAGAAAATATTCGTTTTATTATTCACTATCATATGCCGATGCAAATAGAATCCTATCTTCAGGAAATCGGCAGGGCAGGCCGTGATGGCAACCCAAGTGTAGCTATTACTTTATCCTCACCAGGTGATGAACAGCTTCCCATTCAGCTAGCAGAAGGGGAGTTGCCATCGGAACAGCAGATTGATTGGTTATTTGCAAAAGTGAAGGATGAGGGGTTACTAAGGGATGGCAGGATAGAATTAACTAATCGATTAAGAGAGCTGGGCGGTTTTACAGAGATTCAGTGGAGAATGATCGAGGACTTAGTTATGAATTCACCCCAAAAGGTTCGTTCCCCTGAAATGCTTAAGTCGACCATTAAGGAATTTGTTAACGAAAGATTAGAAATAAAAATCAAAAATATTTTTCGAATGAAAAAATGGTTGGAATGTACCACATGCAGACGAGAATTTATCTTACGATATTTTGATGAAATATTGCTAAACAAGCATTCTTCATGCTGCGACCGTTGTGGACTGCAATTAACTGATTATCTATCTACCGTAAAAACATCGCTGTTTAAAAGAAGTGAAGAGAAGTGGAAGGATTATCTTGCCAAAATTCTAATCAATAGTGAGTTGAGTGAATGAAGAAGAAGTATAATGAATTAATCGCAAGTTTAACGGATAAAGAGCTCCTTTATCATCTATATTTAACACAAATCATTCTTTTAGCCATCTCGTTTATTTTAGGTTTTCTGTTATATGACCATTTCTCGTATTTAAATTATATTCACTTAGATGACATAGATCTTGTTACAATTGGTATACCTGCAGGTGTTGCTGTTGTTATCATGGATATTGGATTAATGAAATGGCTTCCAGCTTCCTTTTATGATGACGGGGGATTGAACGAAAGAATTTTTAAAAATAGACATGTGATTCACATCCTTGTAATTGCTCTATTTGTTGCCTTTAGTGAGGAATTACTTTTTCGAGGAATCATTCAAACAAAAGTGGGACTCATCCTAGCCAGCATCATTTTTGCTATTATCCATTATCGTTATCTTTTTAATTGGTTTTTATTTTTAAATATTGTTTTACTAAGCTTTTTTATTGGGCTTGTTTACGAATGCACTGGAAATTTAGCTGTAACCATAATGATGCATTTTGTTATTGATTTTCTTTTAGGTATGTATATAAAATTTAAACGTTCAACAATTGACAATGAACAGGAGGGAGAGCTCCGTGAATAAAGAAGAACCATACAGGGACCAAGCGGAAAGATTAAAGCAGCGAATTCAAAAAATAAATGATAGCGTTGAGGACGGTGATAGTGACAAATTACCTCCGAGAGAGCGCGTGCACCGTCAAAAGAAAAAGAAAACGAAATGGAAGCTAAAATATCCAATCATTCGGCTATTAGTCTTGTGCTTTATCCTCCTTCCCATCATTATTTTTAGTGTGATTTCCTATCGTGATAGCGGGAAAAAAATCAATGGGACGGAAAAGACTTCCGGAAATTCAGTGGGATATGAAACAATTAATATTGAAAAGACGCAACAAGAAGACGAAAACATTTCTGAGGAACAAAAAGAAACCAATCAGGAGAACATTGATTTGAGTGAAACTGAGGAAAAAAGCAGCGAGTCTAAGGAGGCAGCAGTACAACCTGTTACAAGCAATCATTCCGATACATCCGTTCAATCACCCAGTTCAAATAACGACTCTGCCAATAAGCAGGTTCCTGATAAAAACAGTCAGCAACAAACCACGGATGTAAAAAGTGAAACAAATACAAATTCTACCGCACAAACAAGGAAGATAATCTATCATACGGTTAAACCACAAGAAACACTTTTTAAGCTAGCGAATAAGTATTACCAATCCCAAAAAGGGATCGATATTATAAAGAAAGAGAATAAACTTCAGAGTGAAAATATTTAT
This sequence comes from Neobacillus sp. NPDC097160, assembly GCF_044762155.1. Classification (NCBI taxonomy): domain Bacteria; kingdom Bacillati; phylum Bacillota; class Bacilli; order Caryophanales; family Bacillaceae; genus Neobacillus; species Neobacillus sp. NPDC097160. The sequence goes on from NZ_JBIWDU010000003.1 coordinate 148,752, forward strand.
GCTGGTCAAGTCTTAAAAATACCTCTAAACAACTAGCCGATCTCAAGATCGGTTTTTTGTTGATCTTAAAAACATAATTTGTGGGACAAGGTCATAAATATATAAGGAGAAATGGAGGCGATAATAAATGGATTCTCCAATCCAATTACTTGAACATACAGATCAAGCAACGAAACAAATGTTAGAAAATGTAAGGAAGAGGAAGGACAAGTTCGATAACCTGAAAAAATGGCATTATATTTCAATCTATTTAACACTATTTTTTGCCTTTATTTTCTTCGTGTATTTCTATTTCAACATTGCTGGACACCATTCTTATTCATTTTTAGCGATTATTTCTGTTGCATTAAATGATACATTCAATATGTTTGTGTTAACCATGACTCTTATTGGATTAGGTGCAATGAATTTGTTAAAACAACAAAAGGAGAAAAAGGAAAAGGAATATCAGGAATTAAGGTGCGAAATTGTCGACCGCAGTAAGGATTTATGGAAAAGGGAAGAGGAATGGAAGAACCGCCACATTGTTTTTGAAATCATGAAAAAACAGTATGATATTAACCTTTATCACGAAAAGAAATAAGAAGCAGGATTCAGGCTGCTTCTTATTTCCTTTAAAAGATTTTCTTTTTGCCGCGTTCATCTTTTAAAATTTCCACGGCTTCTCGGAATCTAAGTGAGTGGATAATTTCGCGTTCGCGTAAAAATCGAAGGCTATCATTGATATCAGGATCATCACTTAAGTTAATCAACCACTGATAAGTAGCCCTAGCTTTTTCTTCTGCTGCAATGTCTTCATATAAATCGGCAATCGGATCCCCTTTTGCGGTAATATAGGTAGCTGTGAAAGGTGCTCCTGCAGCATTATGGTAGTATAAGGCACTATCATGGTCTGCATAATGAGCCCCGAGCCCTGCCGCTTTTAATTGCTCTGGAGTGGCATCCTTCGTTAATTTATACACCATTGTAGCAATCATTTCGAGGTGGGCAAATTCTTCTGTGCCAATGTCTGTCAGAAGCCCAATTACTTTATCGGGAATCGTATATCTTTGGTTTAAATACCTCAGTGCAGCCGCAAGCTCTCCATCAGCACCGCCATATTGCTCAATTAAGTATTTTGCCAGTGTTGGGTTACATGTACTTACGCGTACAGGATATTGTAATTTTTTTTCATAAACCCACATATACCTCGGATCCCTCCTTTTTTACTTCAATAACTGTCCAGCTCCAAGGCGCTTCCGTTATTAAACTTGCCACGGCCATGGGGTATCATCCCAATTCCAAGGATAACCGGAGTAACTATTGCCAAATTGCATTAATGGGCCAAATTGACTTTCAAATTCCTTTTTTAACCGTTTTCTTTCTTTGGCATAATGGTTAAATTGATGGATGGCCTCAAGGTCATCATTATGTGTATCTAAGTATAGGGTTAACTCGACTAAAACAAAGTCGACGGTTTGAAGCTGCTCCATTAATTGATAATATTCCGCAGGCACCTGTTTCATGTCGGCTCCCCCCCTTGGGCTTTTTCAAAAGGGGTGTAGTAAGGATCATAAAGGTCTTTCCAAAGCGTACCTGCTCTGAGTGCTTCTAGTGGTGTGAATTGTGGAAGATTCGGTGGTTGAAACCCCATATATAAATGAGGCGGGGTAGAAAAGGTTTTTGTGGTAATTGGATTACAAGGGTCAAACGGACTCACATAAGGATGATACGATTTATGATGAGTATTCATAGTAGCCCTCCCTATATTTTAGCATCCATTAATCATATGATATTTTTCGTGTAACATGACATAAATCTTTAATATATTAAAGGATTTTTTGAGGTATTGTCGAAGTATAATGAAGAAGTAAGGATTATTACTATGAGGTGATGGGAATTGTTCGTAAAAAATATCATGATACCCAAGCATGAATGTTTTACAGCACAAGCTGATATAACACTAAAAGCTGCTTTGGAATTATTAGAAACGTATCAAATTGATGGATTACCCGTTTTACAAGGAGATAAGTACGTAGGAGTTGCGACAAGATATAACATTTATGAAAGTTATTTTCTTTCGAATCAACAAAAAGATGAATATCTGGCATCTACCTGCGTTAAAGAAGTTGCTACACATCAAGATAAGTTTTTACAAGGTGGAGAATTATTCGAAAGAACACTTCTAGATTTGAAGGATTTCCCTTTATTAGCTGTTGTGGATGAGCACAAAAATTTCCTTGGGGTTGTCACACGTTCTGATGTAATCAGTTCATTCGAAAGTGCGTTTGGAGTTAACCGTCCAGGAGTTAGAATTGCCTTTACATCGGTTGAAACGGAAGGAAGAATTGCCCGCCTTTCGGAAATTGCCCATCAATTCCATGAACATATCATTTCTCTTGTAACCTTTGATGAAACAGATAAACTTGTACGTAGAATTGTGATGAAAATTGAAAAGAAAGATAATATTGACCGGTTTACTAAGAAGCTTGAGGATCATGGATTCCGTATTTTAAGTATTCAAGAGGACGAATAAATGAATTAGGGAAAGATTGAATTTCCTTCTCATACATTGTATGGGAGGGGTTTTTTATGTTTAAAAGATTAGGGATGCTCTTTATTGTCTTTATATGCGGATATTTACTAATCGAATGGATAGCGATTACACATCCATTTGTGCTTTCCGAATTTTTTATTTCCTTTATAGTTAATCCATTAAAATTTTTTGCAGCTTCAACAGCATTTTTTATTGGGGTTCTCTGCAATGGTAAACTCATTCGAGAATTAATACATAAGCTCGGAAAAGCATGGAAGAAGCACATTCAAGGGGGGGTTCAACTATTTTTGGAGTGTATTGGACTATTTATCGTCTTTATCTTCCTTTTCCAATTGGGCTGGGTGCACACACTTGTCTTTTTTAGTTTAAGCATGCTTTATGGTATGATTTCCGTAGAACTTTAGTTAGGAAAAGGGGAAAAGAGAATATGAGTTTGTTCTGGGTTGGTCTATTCATATTAGCGGGGGGGCTCCTCTTGCTTTTATATATGGTACGAGAAGCATTTTTAAATAAAGTGATAGAACATGAATTATTCTTTTCAGACTTTCCAACCTCATTTGGCAAGGTGACGATTTTCTTTATTTCGGATATTCATAGGCGGACCATTTCAGATAAGGTTATTAATGGTGTAAAGGGAAAGGCAGATTTCGTCGTCATTGGAGGGGATTTAACGGAGAAAGGTGTTCCGTTTGAAAAGGTGAAAACAAATTTATTGAAATTAAAGCAAATTGGTCCAGTTTATTTTGTGTGGGGTAACAATGATTATGAAGTAGATTTTCATAAATTGGATGCCATTATGCTTGAGTTAGGTGTAAAGGTTTTAGATAATACTGCGGTGACTTTCGAGTCAGGAATCGGGGAAAAATTATGCTTACTTGGTGTAGATGACATGGGTCAGAACCGCGATCGGCTGGATTTAGCGCTTTTCGATGCGGAAGAGAAAAGTTTCAAAATATTAGCCAGCCATTTTCCAAAAATCACGAAAAAAACTCTTTCTGAGCACGAAATTCGCTTAGTGATAAGCGGACACACTCATGGGGGGCAAATACATATCTTGGGTTATAGTCCACATAAAAGAGGCGGAATTGAAAAAATAGGAAATACAATACTTTTGATTAGCAATGGTTATGGAACTACGGCCCTGCCTTTAAGGCTGGGGGCGCCTGCTGAATCACACCTCATTACCCTTAAGAATGGAACAGAAGTGTTAGGATAATGTAGACAATTCACCAATAGAACCCTTAGGCATACACTGAAAACAAGAGTCATGTCACGGCAGGGGGCAAAATGCATGCGCTTAGAACGCTTAACGGCCAATAAAATAAAAATTTTTTTAACCTCTGATGATTTGTTTGAAAGAGGGCTTTCCAAAGAAGATATTTGGAAGGATTCAAGTAAATGGAATCAACTCTTTCATGACATGCTAGAAGAGGCAAGCGAGGAATTCGATGTTGATATCCAGGGTTCTGTAGCAGTTGAAATTTTCTCCCTTCAGGCACAAGGGATGATCTTGATTATTACGGTTGACGAAGTAAAAGATGATGATGAATTGCTCTATGATGGATACATTGAAATGCAGGTAAGGGTTGAAGGCTGTGAGGAACTCTTATATGAGTTTGAAGAATTTGAGGATATTATTGACCTTTCAAAAAGGCTATCCTGTATAGATATATTTGGTGGGAGCCTATATTCACTCCAGAACTGCTATTACCTTTTGATGGACCAAGTAGACGCTGCTAAAAAAGAAAGGGCAGCCTGCATCTTATCTGAATTTGGGAACCCTTCGATTCTAAGCCCCTATGTGCTTGCAGAATATGGGAAACCAATTATTGAGCATAAAACAGTGGAAACCATATTGCATTTTTTTAATAAGTAATCGTAGATTTCAGAAGGGGCCAGAGCCCCTTTATGTTTTTTTAGGGCGGCTATATGAATATTATATATTTTGTGAAAATCAGACTGGCAGCGTTTACATATTTACTCCGAAATTTAACTAAATGTGTGGTTTTCATCTTGCATAAATCAATTAAACGTGTATACTTGTGACTGAAAGCGGACAACATTCGTAAAAGAGATTTCTTAGGAGGATTACAAATGGTAGCCGAAAATAGTACAGATAAGACTAATCAAGTGGAAAAGAATGATGTGTTGAAATCAACACAAACAGTTATTCATAAAGCCCTTGAGAAGTTAGGTTATCCTGAAGAGGTATACGAGCTCTTGAAAGAGCCGTTACGTATGATGACAGTGAAAATTCCAATTAGAATGGATGACGGATCTACAAAAATATTTACGGGATACCGTGCACAGCATAATGATTCAGTAGGGCCAACAAAGGGCGGAATTCGTTTTCACCCAGGGGTAACTGAAACAGAAGTGAAAGCCCTTTCGATTTGGATGAGCTTGAAATGCGGCATCGTCGATCTTCCGTATGGCGGTGGTAAGGGTGGTATCGTTTGTGATCCGCGTGATATGTCCTTTAGAGAGCTTGAAAGATTAAGCCGTGGATACGTAAGGGCAATCAGCCAAATTGTAGGACCAACGAAGGATATTCCAGCACCAGACGTGTTTACAAATTCACAAATCATGGCCTGGATGATGGATGAATATAGCCGAATCGACGAATTTAATTCTCCTGGTTTTATAACAGGAAAGCCGCTTGTCTTAGGAGGTTCACACGGACGTGAATCAGCAACAGCCAAAGGTGTGACAATCTGTATCCGCGAAGCTGCAATAAAGAAGGGCATTCAAATTGAGGGTGCAAGGGTTGTAGTTCAAGGTTTCGGTAACGCCGGCAGCTATTTATCAAAATTCATGCACGATGCCGGGGCAAAAGTAATCGGTATTTCCGATGCCTACGGTGCATTACACGATCCAAATGGTCTTGATATTGATTATCTTTTAGATAGACGAGACAGCTTTGGAACAGTGACAAAATTATTTAATAATACAATAACAAATAAAGAATTGCTTGAACTTGATTGCGATATTCTCGTTCCAGCTGCGATTGAAAATCAAATTACAGCTGAAAATGCTCATAATATTCGCGCCAGCATTGTTGTAGAAGCAGCAAATGGTCCAACCACTTTAGAGGCTACTGAAATTTTAACGGAACGTGGCGTCCTGCTTGTTCCGGATGTATTAGCATCAGCAGGCGGTGTAACAGTTTCTTACTTTGAGTGGGTCCAAAATAATCAAGGTTATTATTGGACTGAAGAAGAAGTGGAAGAGAAGCTTGAAAAAATATTAGTTAAGTCTTTTAAGAATATTTATGATACTGCTCAAACACGACGTGTTGATATGCGGCTTGCTGCCTATATGGTCGGGGTAAGAAAAATGGCAGAAGCAAGCCGCTTCAGAGGCTGGATTTAAGTACTTTCCATTGAATTATAATAAAAAAACTCCTATCATATACAAGGTAGGAGTTTTTTATTTGTAATCCTAATAAGGAGTGTAACTAGCGTGCAATCAGAAAACATTATTATAATTGGCGGCGGTCCTTGTGGTTTAGCTGCTGCTATTTCATTACAGGAAATGGGGAAAAAGCCTTTAATCATAGAAAAGGGGAATGTGGTTAATTCCATTTATCATTATCCAACACATCAAACCTTTTTTAGTACTAGTGAAAAATTAGAAATTGGCGGGATGCCATTTGTAACCGATAGTTATAAGCCGAAAAGAAACCAGGCACTTGTCTATTATCGGGAAGTAGCGAAGCGAAAGCAGCTTCGTATAAACGCATTTGAAACAGTCATAAAAGTGATAAAACAGAATCAACAGTTTGATGTTTATACCGATAAAAATACGTATTGTGCAAATTATTTAGTCATCGCAACAGGTTATTATGATCATCCGAACTTTATGGGCGTTCCCGGTGAAGAGTTACCAAAGGTTTTCCATTATTTTAAAGAAGCCCATCCTTATTATGATAAGGATGTATGTGTAATCGGAGGGAAAAATTCCAGTGTCGATGCCGCACTTGAACTTATTAAGGCGGGAGCACGGGTAACTGTTTTGTATCGCGGTGAGGAATATTCTCAAAGCATCAAACCATGGATCCTTCCTGAATTCGATTCTTTAGTGAAAAATGGTACTATAAGCATGGAGTTTCGTGCAAATGTTAAAGAAATAACGGAAAATCAGGTTGTTTATGTAAAGGACGGAGAACAAAAAACAATTAAGAATGACTTTGTTTTTGCTATGACCGGCTATCATCCCGACCATCAATTTTTAAACAAAATGGGTATAGGAATCGATGAAGAAACGGGAAGGCCGCTATTTAATCCAGAGACAATGGAGACGAATGTTAAGGGGATTTATATCGCGGGTGTCATTGCGGCTGGAAACAATGCGAATGAAATCTTCATTGAAAATGGCCGCTTTCATGGCGGACAAATTGCGAGTTCGATTAAAGAAAAAGAAGCAAAAGGATGATTATGGATGAAAAAGGTTGTGCTTTTAACAACAGGCGGTACGATTGCAAGTAAACCAAATAAGGATTCTGGAAAATTAGCCTCAGGGGCCATAACAGGTGAAGAGCTTGCGGCAATGTGTAATCTGCCAAAAGACATTGAAGTGATTGTAGATTCCGTTTTTCAGAAAGCAAGCATTCATATTACTTTTGAGGATTTAGTTTTTTTAAAAAACAAAATTGAGGATTACTTTAAAGATGAAGCAGTTTCCGGTGTCGTTGTTACCCATGGTACTGACACGATGGAAGAAACAGCATATTTCCTGGATTTAACGATTAATGATTATAGACCAGTGGTGGTAACGGGCTCGCAGCGGTCTCCAGAAGATTTAGGAAGCGATGTATATATAAACTTAAGGCACGCTATTTATTCGGCTTGTTCAAGTGATTTAGAGATGTCAGGGACTGTCGTTGTCTTTAATGAACGTATATTTGCGGCCAGATATGTAAAAAAAGAACATGCATCCAATATTCAAGGCTTTAATGCATTTGGATTTGGCTACCTTGGTATTATTGATAATGATCGTGTCCATGTCTTTCAGAAACCTATTAAAAGAGAACATTATGAATTAAAATCATCTATCCCGCAAGTTGAAATTATTAAATGCTATATCGGCGCAGATGGGAAATTTATCAAAGCAGCAATTGAAGCAGGCGTTGGTGGGATTGTCTTAGAAGGAGTAGGAAGAGGCCAGGTGGCTCCTAAGATGATGGAAGAAATTGAAAAGGCTATTAAAAAAGGAATAAAACTTGTTATTACAACAAGTGCAGAAGAAGGTTCAGTTTACACAACCTATGATTACGAGGGAAGTGCCTATGATCTTTATAAGAAGGGCGTTATCCTCGGCAGTGACAATGACTCGAAAAAGGCAAGAATCAAATTAGCTGTAGCAATGGCAAGTGGTATGGAGAAGATCAGCTTTTAAATTTCAAGCCGCTTCTTTATTAATCAATTTCATATGGAAGATATGATCTAGGTAACATATTATATGGAATGAATCTTTCATTTTCTTTATGTTGTTTCCATGTTACGATAAAGGAAAAGGATTGGAAAAGAGGTTCATCATGCTGGGAATTTTATCTGCCGGAGTTGCCCCCGGTCTGGCTTTACTAAGTTATTTTTATTTAAAAGATGAATACGAACCAGAGCCAATTTCCTTTGTTTTTCGGACGTTTATTTACGGAGCGCTCTTGGTATTTCCAATCATGTTTATCCAGCATGTCCTTGAAATAGAGCATTTGCTCAAATCGGATCTTTTTGATGCGTTTCTTAGCTCTAGCCTTCTTGAAGAATTTTTTAAATGGTTCATTCTTTTTTATGCTGTTTATCAGCATGTAGAGTTTGATGAACCATTTGATGGAATTGTATATGGAGTAGCTGTTTCCCTTGGTTTTGCCACAGTTGAAAATATCTTTTATCTAATAGCAAACGGGATTGAACATGCGATGACACGTGCGTTATTGCCGGTTTCAAGCCATGCCCTTTTCGGAGTAATTATGGGCTTTTATCTTGGAAAAGCCAAGTTCACCGATGGAAATAAAGAAAAATGGATTATATTCTCTCTGCTTTTACCAATTATTTTACATGGCTCTTATGATTATATCTTAATTTCACAAGAAAATTGGCTGTTTATTATTTTTCCGTTTATGATTTTTCTTTGGTGGTTTGGCCTAAGAAAAGTGAAGAAAGCGAAAATAATGAGTGCCAATCATTTTAAAAAACAATATCCAGTACAAAAAACCCTTCATTCCTGATTATTCCTGATGAAGGGTTTTTTTATTTAATCTTCTTTAAATGGAATAAAAACACCAATTAAACAAAAAATAGGGTTACTGCTAAAAAGATTCAAATGGGGGTTATAATTCCATGATAAAGAAAAACATCCTAATCAAATACTTCATTCTCTTCTTTCTCTGTACTGTGCCAATATCTTTTTTGGAGGGTCATGAGGTACATGCCTTCTCCAAGCAGATAATCCAAAAGGGAGCTGTTGGTGATGATGTCATTGAGCTGCAATCCAGACTCCAATATCTCGGCTTCTATAACGGGAAAATTGATGGAGTTTTTGGATGGGGTACGTATTGGGCTCTTCGAAACTTTCAATATGAATTTGGGCTGCCAATTGATGGGCTGGCAGGTGCGACAACAAAAGCCAAACTAGCCAAAGCCAGCAAATACAATGAGCAGTTTGTAAAAAAGCAAATTAATGCCGGTAACAAGTTTACTCATTATGGCGGAGTCGATCAAAACAAGCAGAGTGCCCCAAGTCCTAAGGCGCCAGCAAACAAAGCACCAGTAAATAAAGCGCCGGCAAACAATGCAGCACCTAAGCCGGCGGCACCGAAGAGTCCTGCACCAAAAAAGCCAACGGCAGCAAACACGCCTAACGGTTATACGCAAAATGATATCCGCTTAATGGCGAACGCTGTTCATGGAGAGTCAAGGGGTGAACCGTATATAGGCCAAGTTGCGGTCGCAGCGGTTATTTTGAACCGAGTAAATAGCGCATCATTTCCTAACACCGTTTCTGGGGTAATATTTGAACCAGGAGCCTTTACAGCCGTTGCAGATGGGCAGATTTGGCTGACACCGGATGAATCTTCAAAAAAAGCGGTATTAGATGCCATTAATGGATGGGATCCAACAGGTGAGGCAATTTACTATTTTAATCCTAATACAGCCACTAGCGGTTGGATATGGGGAAGGCCCCAAATCAAACGTATTGGTCAGCATATTTTTTGCAAGTAGAGAGGTGACTAGAATTGATTAGAGGAATATTAATAGGTGTATTAGCTGTGGGTGTCGCGGGAACAGCTTACTGGGGCTACCAGGAGCACCAAGAAAAAAATGCAATACTTTTAAATGCAGAAAACAACTATCAACGGGCATTTCATAACCTGTCCTACCGAACGGATATCTTACACGATAAAATTGGGACAACCCTTGCCATGAATTCTAAGGATACCCTGTCACCATCATTAATTGAAGTATGGAGGCTTACATCGCAGGCACATGGTGATGTTGGACAACTGCCATTAACATTATTACCGTTTAACAAGACAGAGGAATTTTTGGCGAATATTGGAAACTTCAGCTACCGTACCGCCGTCAGAGATTTAGGGAAAGAGCCATTAACGGATAAGGAATATGATACATTAAAAGTACTGTATAAGCAGTCGGGTGACATTCAGAACGAACTCCGAAATGTTCAGCATATGGTATTAAAAAATAACTTGCGCTGGATGGATGTCGAGTTAGCACTTGCATCCGGTAAAGAAACAACCGACAACACCATCATTGATGGCTTCAAAACAGTTGAAAAAACAGTTTCCGGCTATGAGGAAACCGACTTTGGGCCTACATTTACAAATATGCAAAAAAAGGATGAAAATTTTAAGAAAATAAAAGGAAAAACCATTTCACGCCAAGAAGCCACCCAGATAGCAAAAAAATATATGAAGTTTGATGGAAATGCACAGGTGAAAATCACAGAAAACGGAAAAGGCTCTGACTATGGTTTTTACAGTGTTTCAATCAAAAATAAACAAACTGGCCAAGAATCAAGCATGGATATTACTAAAAAGGCCGGACATCCGATTTGGTTTATTAAAAACCGTGAAATAACGAAACAAAATCTCAGTCTAAATGAAGCTGACATTAAAGCTGCTGCTTTTTTACAGGAAACAGGCTTCAAAGATTTAGAGGTTTTTGAGAGCACACAATACGATAATATTGGCGTATTCAATTTTGTTACGAATATAAACGGGGTTAGAATTTATCCTGAAGCAGTGAAGGTAAAAGTAGCGCTGGACAATGGAGATATTATCGGGGTATCTGCTGAGGAGTATCTAACTTCTTTCCAAACTCGAACAATTGATAAACCGGCGATTACACTGGAACAAGCGCGTGCAAAGGTAAATCCTAACTTAAAAGTGATGGAAGACCGTCAAGCAATGATTATGAACGATTTAAATGAAGAGGTATTATGTTATGAGTTCCTTGGGACAATAAACCATGATACCTATAGAATTTTCATTAACGCAAAAACTGGATTTGAAGAAAAGGTAGAAAAGCTGAAAAATGCTGAGGCTATTTACGAGGATGTTCTGTAAGGAAAAGCAAACTGCTTTTCCTTTTTTACTTCAGATTAGAATAAAAAAAGCAATGGCTCGGATACTATATCTATATAGTAGGTGGAGTGATGAGTATGAAAAGAGTTGAAAGGTTTCTAATTAAGGTGGTAATTGTACAGTTTGCATTTCTATTTTTATCCCAATTATTTTTTCATCAACTGGATGTCTTTCCACAAATAAAACAACTGACTAAATATGAAGGTGTTAATGAAAATATATTTACTGAAATTCTCCAAACCTTTCAAGGGGGAGAGTAATAAAGCAGGACTTCCTGCTTTTTTTTATTGATTAGAATGTTAAAAAGAGGAGGCATTTTGATAACTTGTGGTAAAATAAAAGAAGACAACAAATGAGACAACCATACGTATTAGGAGGATTTATGGAAAAGAAATTATCAATAGCAATTGACGGCCCTGCTGCAGCCGGAAAGAGCACAGTTGCAAAAATTGTGGCAGAGAAACTTTCTTATGTGTATATCGATACGGGTGCAATGTATCGGGCTTTGACATTTAAAGCAATCGGTAACCATCTGAATCTAGAAGAAGAAGCACCACTTTTAGACACACTATTATCTACTGATATTAAACTTCTGCCATCTGATAGAGGCCAATTAGTATTCCTTGACAATAAAGATGTAACAAATGAGATTCGTTCAGCAGAAGTAACCAATTCTGTTTCGTATGTTGCCAAGCTTCAAAAAATCCGCGAAGAAATGGTCAGAAGACAGCAAGCGTTCGCCACAGAAGGCGGTGTTGTGATGGATGGACGGGATATCGGAACACATGTATTGCCGGGTGCAGAAGTAAAGGTATTTTTACTTGCGAGCGTTGAGGAAAGAGCTGAAAGGCGACATATAGAAAATGTAGAAAAAGGATTCCCTTCTGATTTAGAAAAGTTAAAGGAAGAAATTGCACGTAGGGATAAAATTGATTCAGAGAGAAAGGTTGCTCCTTTAAAAAGAGCCGATGATGCAATTGAAATAGACACAACCTCTTTGACCATTCCTGAAGTTGTCGAAAAAATTATGGCTCTGGTGTACGAAAGGATTGGGGAAGTGTGACGTTTTATGATTTTGCAAGGTCAGTGGTTTATACTATTTTTAAACCGTGGTACAGAGTAGAGGCTATTGGGGTAGAAAATATTCCAAAAGAAGGCGGAGTACTTCTTTGTTCCAATCATATTCATAATTTTGATCCTATAATTGTCGGAATCATGGCACCTCGGCCGATTCATTATATGGCGAAGGAGGAAGTTTTTCGCGTTCCCGTACTTGGCGGTATCGTTAGAAAATGCAACGCCTTCCCTGTAAAAAGGGGCTTTAGCGACAGGGAAGCTCTTAGAACAGGGTTAAAAATCCTTAAAGATGGTAATGTTTTTGGTCTTTTTCCGGAGGGAACAAGAAGTAAAAATGGAGAGTTAGGCAAAGGACTTTCGGGAGCAGGATTTTTTGCCTTAAGAACAGAGGCAGATGTTATCCCTTGCGCAGTTATTGGTCCATATAAAAGTTTCCATAAATTAAAGGTAGTTTATGGAAAACCAATTGATATGGACCAAATGCGAAAAGAAAAAGCATCCGCCGATCAGGTTACTGAATTAATTATGTCAGAAATTCATAAACTAATAAAGGAGCATCAATAGGTTCTGCTTGACAAAATAGACTATTTATAAGAAGTTAATAAAAAGAGATTTTTTTTGAATATTCTTTGCTTTTGAAGTTTGTTTTATATGTAGTGACTGCTGTGCGGCATTCACCAGATCATATATAGATTTTTGGAGTAAATGGATTAAGGAGGAATACATATGTCGGAAGAATTAAATCAAGTAGAAGTGAAAAGCTTTGAAATTGGGGACAAAGTAAACGGACAAGTTACTAAAGTAGAAGAAAAGCAGGTACTGGTATCTGTTCAAGGCAGTAAATTAGATGGGATTATCCCTATTAGTGAATTATCAAGCCTGCATATTGAAAAAGCATCCGATGCAGCATCCGAAGGTGATGTGTTAGAGCTAGAAGTTTTAAAAGTAGAGGAAGATGCATTAATCCTTTCAAAAAGGAAAGTGGATGCAGAAAAGGCTTGGGAGAGCTTAGAACAACAATTCCAAAATGGAGAAGTTTTTGAAACAGAAGTAAAGGACGTTGTTAAAGGCGGACTTGTTGTGGATCTAGGAGTCCGTGGATTTGTTCCAGCATCCCTTGTTGAAGCCCATTTTGTGGAGGACTTCAGCGATTACAAAGGCCGCATGCTTTCCTTTAAGATTGTTGAACTTGATAAAGAAAAAAATCGCCTTATCCTTTCGCATCGTGCAGTGGTGGAAGAAGAAAAAGGCAAGCAAAAACAAAATCTACTTGAAGCACTAAAAGTTGGCCAAGTAATTGATGGTACAGTTCAAAGAATTACCGATTTTGGAGCATTTGTAGATATCGGCGGCATTGATGGTCTAGTTCATATTTCTCAATTATCATATGAACACGTAGATAAGCCATCAGATATTGTTCATGAAGGCCAGCAAGTCAATGTGAAGGTATTAAGTGTGGACCGCGATAGTGAAAGAATTTCTTTATCCATAAAAGAAACACTTCCGGGACCATGGACCAATATTTCTGAAAAAGCACCTAAAGGCAGTATTTTGGATGGAACAGTAAAAAGATTAGTCTCATACGGTGCTTTTGTGGAAGTTTTCCCTGGTGTTGAAGGTCTTGTTCATATTTCTCAAATTGCCAATAAGCACATTGGAACACCGCATGAAGTACTTAAAGAAGGTCAAGTTGTAAAAGTAAAAGTTCTGGAAGCCAATGAACATGATCAACGTCTATCATTAAGCATAAAAGAATTGCTTGAGAAAGAGGAAGAGGAAAACCTCCATTATGAACTTCCTGAAGAATCAAAAGGCTTCCAGCTTGGTGAAGTTATTGGAGATAAATTAAAGAATCTAAGAAAATAATGGTGATTTAAGTGACAAGATCTGAACGAAAATGGGATCATATTCGCTTTGCCATAGAAAATAGGCAAAACCGTTCAACAGTTTTCGATGATATCAAATTTATTCACCAGAGCTTACCGAATATCAGTGTGAATGATGTTCGATTAGATCACTCAATTGGCGAACTTTCTTTAAGTTCGCCAATTTTTATCAATGCGATGACTGGCGGCGGTGGAGAAAAAACGTATCGGATCAACAAAAAGCTAGCTATTGCTGCCAAAAATAAAGGGTTAGCTATGGCTGTAGGTTCGCAAATGTCTGCTTTAAAAGATAAGGGTGAACGCTATACATATGAAGTCGTTCGAAAAGAGAATCCACAAGGGATTATTATTGCCAATTTAGGCAGTGAAGCAACATTGGAGAATGCCAAAATGGCAATTGAAATGATTGCGGCAAATGCCCTTCAACTCCATTTAAATGTGATTCAAGAACTGACCATGCCCGAAGGAGATCGAGATTTTACCGGTGCCTTAAAAAGAATTGAGACCATTGTTACTGGGGTAGATGTTCCCGTAATTGTGAAAGAAGTAGGTTTTGGGATGGGGATGGAAACGGTTGAAGCACTTTCATCCGTGGGTGTCACTGTGGTTGATGTCGGCGGTGCCGGGGGAACAAATTTTGCAGAAATTGAAAATAAGCGCAGCGAAAAAACTTTATCATTTTTTAATGAATGGGGCATTCCTACGCCAATTTCCATCATTGAAGCAGCATCTATTTCTGAAAAAATTTCCATCATTGGCTCGGGTGGTTTTTTGACAGGACATGACATTGCGAAGGGTATCGCTATGGGGGCAAGTGGGATCGGCATGGCAGGAATTTTCTTGCGGATTCTTGTTGAACAAGGATTAGAAGCATTACATAAAGAAATCGACACACTCCATAATGAATTAATTATGATAATGACTGCTTTAGGAGCAAAAACCATTTCTGAATTAGAAAAAGCGCCGCTGATCATATCCGGTGAAACCTATCATTGGCTGAATCAACGCGGCATAGATACAACAAAGTATAGCTGTCGTTCCATTAAATAAAAAGCTCTCGCCATGGCGAGAGCTTTTTATTAACTTTATCATCTTTTCCCGTCATTTAATCCCCTTGCTTCTTCCGGGCTTGAAAGCTTGGTTGCACTAGGGTAGTGCAATGCCTGATCACGATCTGATTCCACTCTTCTACTCGCTTTTAACTTTTTTTCTTGGCGGTCTTTTCCCATTCATCCACACCTCCTCTTAATAAGATGAATCACAGTGGAAATATTATTCAAGGAAGTATGAAAGTACATAAAGATTACCAATAATGAGAACATTAGGAGGTGAGTGAAATGGAAGGGGCAATGTTTTATTGGATTTGTTGGTCACTTTGGGTTTACCTTACATTTTTATTAAATAGGGGAAATCCATATCGGTTTAAACTGTCCGCTATTATTCTTATTCTGTTACTATTATCTAATTTTCAGTTGAAGGTTGGAATCTTTGAAGTACAGGCTGGTGGTTTATTTTTATTAATCACATCTTATTTATTCATTAGCCAGGAAAAACGAGGGGCAATGATCTATTATTTTATTTGTTCATTTATCATATCAATGGCCTATGTGACCTTCCATCTATTCGAAATATTTGATCCTATTTGGATTATCTTTAAAAAGGAATGGATGATGGCAATTGTCTTTGGCTGTCTAGCTATCCTTTTGCAAAAGACATTAAAAGGGCGATTGCTGATTATGATTTGCGGAACCATGCAGGGTGAATTTCTATATGCCTTTATTTTAAATAAATTTCCCTTTCCACATCCAATCGGAGCCTTAGAATACCTGGATGTTTGTTCCTTGATTGCTGCTTTACTAGTTGGATGGAGCTTACTTGAAAATGCTGGGCCAATCATACAAAATCATATTCATTTTTTTGAAAAAGGAAAGCAAAAATCCTCATAAATTTGATTCTTGTTATGCTTTCCATTGCGAGAAAGGATTATCATTGATAAAATAATAAAGTTAGGCCCTTCTCGTTGACAGAAGGGTTTCTTTACTTAATAAGAACTTTAATGGGAAAATGCTAACTAAACAATATGTTTTAATATAAAGAGAAAGGATGGCGATTATAATGGTAAAACCAGTTATTGCCATAGTTGGACGACCCAACGTAGGAAAATCAACGATTTTTAATCGCATTGTCGGTGAACGCATTTCTATCGTTGAGGATATTCCAGGAGTAACCAGAGATCGTATTTATAGTTCAGGTGAGTGGTTGACACATGATTTTAATGTCATCGATACCGGTGGAATTGATATTGGTGATGAACCTTTTCTAGAGCAAATTCGTCAACAGGCAGAAGTGGCGATTGATGAGGCAGATGTGATTATCTTCTTAACAAATGGACGAGAAGGTGTAACTGCTGCGGATGAAGAGGTTGCGAAAATACTATATAAATCTAAAAAGCCGATTGTACTAGGGGTTAATAAAATTGATAACCCCGAAATGCGCGAACAAATTTATGATTTTTATGCTCTTGGTTTTGGCGAGCCCATTCCTGTTTCCGGATCACATGGACTGGGTCTTGGTGATTTATTAGACGAGGCAGCAAAACACTTTCCAAAAAACAAACCATTGGATTATGATGATGATGTGGTCAAGTTCTCTTTAATAGGACGGCCAAATGTCGGAAAGTCATCACTTGTTAACGCGATTCTGGGCGAAGATCGTGTAATCGTCAGCAATATTGCCGGAACCACCCGTGATGCAGTCGATTCACCGTATACGTACAATGGGCAAAAATATGTCATCATTGATACAGCAGGTATAAGAAAAAAAGGAAAAGTGTATGAAACTACAGAAAAATATAGTGTTCTCCGCGCTCTAAGAGCGATTGAACGTTCCGATGTCGTACTTGTGGTCATCAATGCCGAAGAAGGAATCATTGAGCAGGACAAGAAGATTGCCGGATATGCTCACGAGGCGGGGCGCGCCATAGTCATTGTGGTAAATAAATGGGACGCTATCGAAAAAGATGAGAAAACAATGAAAGAGCTAGAACAAAAGATTAGGGAACATTTCTTATTTCTTAGCTATGCTCCAATTGTGTTTTTATCTGCCAAAACGAAAAAGCGGATTCATACCCTTATCCCGATGATTAATACAGCAAGTGAAAATCACTCCATGCGGGTTGAAACAAGTGTGTTAAATGATGTAATTATGGATGCGGTCGCCATGAATCCGACACCAACTGACAAAGGGAGACGCTTGAAAATTTATTATGCTACACAAGTAGCGGTCAAACCCCCTACATTTGTTGTCTTTGTCAATGAACCTGAATTATTGCATTTCTCCTATGAGCGTTTTCTAGAGAATCGAATTAGAGACGCTTTTGGATTCGAGGGAACCCCTATTAAAATTTATGCGCGAGAAAGAAAATAAAGATAAGGCAGGTGTACTTTTCATGCAGGATAAAAATGCAGCCATAGCCGTTGTAGGCGCTGGAAGCTGGGGAACAGCACTAGCCATTGTGCTGGCAGATAATGCTCATGAGGTTCGTCTATGGAGCCATAATGAAGACCAGGTGAAGGAAATCAATGGATTTCATACAAATAAAAAATATTTACCTGAAATTATACTGCCAGAATTAATTGTTGGCTATGCTTCATTAAGTGATGCTTTAGTGGGGGTGGAAACAGTTATTTTAGCTGTTCCTACAAAGGCTATTCGCGAAGTTCTTGGGAAAATCCGTGCAGTACATGGAGATCCCATCTCAATTGCCCATGTTAGTAAAGGAATTGAGCCAGATACCCTGTTACGAATAACCGAAATGATTAAGGAAGAAATGCCCGAAGATCTCTTAAAGGACGTTGTTGTCCTATCAGGTCCAAGTCATGCTGAAGAGGTTAGCCTTAGGCACCCCACAACGGTAACGGTTGCTTCAGAAAATATGGAAGCTGCTGAAAAGATCCAGGATTTATTCATTAACCATAATTTTCGCGTATACACGAATTCTGATGTAATTGGAGTTGAAATCGGCGGGGCCTTAAAGAATATCATCGCGTTAGCTGCAGGCATAACAGATGGGCTTGGTTATGGTGATAACGCCAAGGCAGCCTTAATGACCCGTGGTTTAGCGGAAATAGCCCGTCTTGGCACAAAAATGGGTGCGAATCCGTTAACATTTTCTGGATTAACAGGAATTGGCGATTTAATTGTAACATGTACTAGTGTCCATTCAAGGAACTGGAGAGCTGGTAATTTGCTTGGTAAGGGAAAAACCCTTGATGAAGTTCTAGACAATATGGGCATGGTCGTCGAGGGTGTGAGGACAACTAAGGCGGCTTATCAGCTGGCTAAAAAGTATGACGTTACAATGCCAATCACATCTGCGCTTTATAATGTTTTATTTAACGACAAGAACCCTAAGGACGCAGTGGATGTGTTAATGGCTCGAGGGAAAACCCATGAAATGGAAGATTTGGTGAATGTGCTGGATGAAAAAAATACTGAAGACTAAAAATGTGCTTTTTCATGAATAAATTAGGCGTTCGTATGATACGCTTTTGATATTATTTGCATACAATGCAACGAAGCATCCTGGTAGTATGACGCTGGAGAATGGGTTATTTAGTCCTATTGACTGAAGTAGAGAATTCGCCCCTCTTTACTTCAGTTTTTTTGCTTTTGGTTGATTATTTTTTTGAAATAGGAATACCTGTGTTATAATTAATTTTCGAAAAAGGGGGAATGATGTTTGTCACCAGGTATGGTAAAAATGTGGATATCAATTGCCGGTATGGCTCTTATGTTTCTTGCTATCATAACCATTTATTTAAGCAGGTATAAGTTAAAAGGGGTATTCCGGGTTATAACAGCGATTATTGCTTATGTATTTTTAATTGTGTCTGGATTGACCCTGCTGCTTGTATTCCTCGGATAACTGGATTAATTACATAGATAAAGGTGATTTTATGAAAAAAAAATTGCTGGGCTATTTTCTTGTTTTAACAGCTATGCTGTTATCGGGATGTATGTACCCAAAGGAAGATTTAGCACAGAACCAAATTCCTTATAAAGATCAAATCCAATCAGTTCAAACTGCTGTTGATGATTTTAAGAAGGACAATGGCGGCATCCTGCCAATAAAAACAAAGGAGTTAGGTACGCCTATTTATCAAAAATATCCAATCGAATTTAAAAAAATTGCGCCGCAGTATATAGCTGAGCCTCCAGGAAATGCATTTGAAAGCGGCGGGATTTTTCAATATGTACTTGTTGACGTGGAAACGAATCCAACTGTTAAATTATTTGACTTAAGGATGACAGAAACCATTCGTGATGTTAAATTAAGAATAAAATCAAATGGTTTTCCGCCTTATAAAAAACAAATTGCCAAAAATGTGTTTTCACTGGATTATAAACAATTAGGGTTTGAAAAGCCGCCGTATGTTGTCAGTCCATTTACCAATCAAAACCTCTCAATGGTCATAACAGGCGATGCTGAGGTATACGTAGATTATCGACCAGATCTTTATCAAGCACTAAAGAAAACAAACGCAGTTTTGAAACCGGGTGAAGATATTCGCTCCATTTTAGTGAATGACTCCATGTTTGTTCCTGCATATTCCTTGCCTTACACGGT
The DNA here is from genome assembly GCF_044762155.1 of Neobacillus sp. NPDC097160. NCBI lineage: Bacteria > Bacillati > Bacillota > Bacilli > Caryophanales > Bacillaceae > Neobacillus > Neobacillus sp. NPDC097160. The sequence continues at coordinate 168,482 of NZ_JBIWDU010000003.1, forward strand.
TGATCCAAAAACGAAAGAGCCTGTATTTTTAGAAGAATAGGCATAACCCTTTTCCTATGAAATATATTGTAGGAGAAGGGTTTTTTATGCTGAAAAATATTACCGTGATATGGCTTTATTTTCTTTTCTTCTCCATATCCGTGACCCATAGTCAGAAACCCTCCATAAAATCAAATTTTCAGCGAAATACAGATATCAGATTCCTCTAAAAAATATCGATAAGGGGGTAAAAAATTTTAGAAAAGTGTCATAACAAGATAGGACAACGTCATAAACATATATTGTCCAAAAATACCAAAATGGATGAATTTATCCCACTTTAGTCTATGATCAGGAGGGGATCACTTGGAAAAGGTTGATATTTTTAAAGATATTGCCGAAAGAACTGGCGGTGATATTTATCTAGGGGTAGTAGGTGCTGTACGAACTGGAAAGTCAACATTTATTAAAAAATTTATGGAGCTTGTTGTTTTACCGAATATAAACAGTGAAGCTGAAAGATCGCGGGCGATTGATGAGCTGCCGCAAAGTGCAGCCGGAAAAACGATCATGACAACCGAACCGAAATTCGTGCCAAATCAGGCAGCCACTGTTCATGTTGATGAGGGTCTAAATGTAAATATTAGACTTGTTGACTGTGTTGGCTACACAGTTCCAGGCGCTAAAGGCTATGAGGACGAGAATGGACCAAGAATGATTAATACACCTTGGTATGAAGAGCCAATTCCCTTTCATGAAGCAGCTGAAATTGGCACAAGAAAAGTAATCCAAGAACATTCCACCATCGGGGTAGTTGTCACAACGGATGGAACAATTGGAGAGATTCCTCGAAGTAACTATATTGAAGCGGAAGAAAGAGTGATTGATGAGCTGAAGGAAGTTGGCAAACCATTTATCATGGTTGTTAACAGTGCTCAACCATACCATCCTAGCACTGAAACACTTAGGTCAAATTTAGCAGACAAATATGATATTCCAGTCATCGCAATGAGTGTAGAAAGCATGCGTGATAGCGATGTCCTCAATGTCCTTCGAGAGGCACTTTACGAGTTCCCAGTACTTGAGGTCAATGTGAACCTTCCGAGCTGGGTAATGGTGCTTAGAGAAAACCATTGGCTCCGTGAAAGCTATCAAGAGGCTGTAAAAGAGACAGTAAAAGATATCAAGAGATTACGAGATGTTGACCATGTTGTCCAGCAGTTTGGTGACTTTGAATTCATTGAGAGAGCTGGATTAGCTGGAATTGAGATGGGTACAGGGGTAGCTGAAATTGATTTAATTGCTCCGGATGAATTATATGATGATATTTTAAAAGAAATCGTAGGGGTAGAAATCAGAGGAAAGGATCATCTTCTTGAACTAATGCAGGATTTTGCCCATGCAAAAGCGGAATATGATCACATCGCCGATGCCTTAAAAATGGTGAAACAAACTGGCTACGGGATAGCCTCGCCAACACTGGCTGATATGAGCCTTGAAGAACCGGAAATCATCCGCCAAGGAGCAAGATTTGGAGTGAGACTTAGAGCGGTGGCTCCATCGATTCATATGATAAAAGTCGATGTAGAGTCGGAATTTGCCCCAATCATTGGCACGGAAAAACAAAGCGAGGAACTAGTCCGCTACCTAATGCAGGACTTCGAGGACGATCCATTATCAATTTGGAATTCTGATATCTTCGGGCGCAGTTTAAGTTCCATTGTCCGAGAGGGGATTCAAGCTAAGCTTTCCCTAATGCCGGAAAATGCAAGATATAAATTAAAAGAAACATTAGAAAGAATCATAAACGAAGGATCAGGCGGTTTAATCGCCATTATCCTATAGGTTGTAGACTCCCATCGGAGTCTTTTTTTTTGCTAAAGCGACAAAATCCCATCCAAAAAGGATAAATTTAGTAGAATTTTGATGAACAAAAGAAAAGATTACCATAATTTCATGAAATCTTCTTGATAAGCTGTATTGATTATGATAATCTTTTAACAGAATTACGTTATAGTGCTTTAAACCTTTATTTCATAGGGTTTTTAATAAAAAATAGATTTATTTCACTGAAGTAGTCAATTTTCATTACTTTGGTAATAAAACCTCGCTATGACGTATAGAAATTAGAAAATTTGTTTAGAAATGTAGATAAGTAATCTTATTTACGAATCTGCAGTCTTTCTTTGGGAGGAGGTGAAAGGCATGAACAAGACAGAACTTATTAATGCAGTTGCTGAAGCTAGCGAGCTTTCAAAAAAGGACGCTACAAAAGCAGTTGATGCTGTTTTTGATGCGATTTTAGATGCTTTAAAAAATGGTGATAAAGTACAATTAATCGGTTTTGGAAACTTTGAAGTACGCGAGCGTGCAGCACGTAAAGGCCGTAACCCGCAAACAGGTGATGAAATCGAAATCGCTGCTAGCAAAGTTCCAGCTTTCAAACCAGGCAAAGCGCTTAAAGACGCAGTAAAATAATTACATAATTTATTGCTTTAAGCGGCAGGCTGAAGCAAAAAGGTCATGGAAAAAGTCCATGGCCTTTTTTCTTTTTTGCCTGTGATGAAAAGATTATGCTAATATGTATTTGTCGTCTATACTTGATAGATCTACTCTAGGAGGAATTCAGTATGTCAGAAGTAAATCGTGCCCAAATCGAAGAGGCGGTACGTTTAATATTAGAAGCAATCGGAGAAGACCCAAATCGTGAAGGTCTCCTTGACACACCAAAAAGAGTGGCAAAAATGTATGAGGAAGTATTCAGTGGATTAAATGAGGATCCAAAACAGCATTTTGAGACTATTTTTAGTGAAGACCATGAAGAGTTAGTGTTGGTTAAGGACATTCCTTTTTATTCGATGTGCGAACATCATCTAGTTCCTTTCTTTGGCAAAGCGCATGTGGCCTATATTCCACAAAACGGTCGTGTTACAGGCTTAAGTAAATTAGCACGGGCAGTTGAAGCAGTTGCCAAAAGACCCCAACTGCAAGAGAGGATCACTTCGACTATTGCAGACAGCATGATGGATAAGCTAGATCCACATGGGGTAATGGTTGTGGTCGAAGCTGAGCATATGTGTATGACCATGCGTGGTGTTAAAAAACCTGGATCAAAAACTGTGACTACTGCAGTTCGGGGCGTTCTTGCAGATGATGCCATTGCCCGTTCGGAAGTGCTTTCGTTAATAAAATATTAGTATCGACTATTTCTAACATATTTGGAGTGATAATATTGGAAAAACGTAATCAGCAAAATAGTGATTATGTGGTCATAAAAGCCATTGACGATGGTGTCAGTGTAATAGGTTTAACCAGAGGTACAGATACAAGATTCCATCATTCAGAAAAGCTTGATAAAGGTGAGGTTCTTATTGCTCAATTTACTGAGCATACTTCAGCAATAAAAATTAGGGGAAACGCAAAAATTCTAACCCAATTTGGTGAACTAGAAAGCGAAATGAAGAAATAAGGTAACCTGCTCTAATCAGCATGGATAAAGCAAAGTCTTAAAGTGATGATTATGATAATTATTTTGTGAATTCCTGCCCATTTGATGCCTTTTATGATATAATGGTGTCTGCCTTGTGTTTAAGATTGAAGGGTTGTTATTTTCTTTAATTCATGGGCATGAAATTTTCTTAAAAATAGAAAATAAAGATACATAAAGATATTACTTCGGGGAAGCAAGGGTGATTAGAGTGCAGGATATTCGACAAAAATTTACAAGCATTAAGGAGCAGATCGATGTAAGGGTTTCTGACTCATACTTGCTCGAATATATTGAAACCCCAATTATTGATGAAGATAAGCTTCTTATCCTCATTTCAATAATGGATCGACTCGAATTGTCATTTAGCGAAATCCAGAACTATGCATTGTCAACCATGTTAATACAAATTGCCCTTGATACCCATGAACATATTTCCAATGACTCTAAAGATGAAAAAAATCGTCAATTAACAGTTCTTGCAGGTGATTATTTTAGCGGCTTATATTATAAACTCCTTGCCGAGTCGGAAGATATTATGATGATTAAATCACTTTCAAAAGGGGTAAAGGAAGTCAACGAAAATAAGATTTTTGTTTATCAAAGTAAACTTGAAGGAATAGAAAAACTCATGGCGTGTATCATGCGGATTGAAAGTTCCTTACTTACCAAACTCTCTGATTATTTTAAAGTAGATTTATGGAATGATTTCCTTGCTAATTTGTTATTATTTAAACGGTTACTAAATGAAAAAAAACAATACTTTCATTCTGAAAGCTCGGTATTATTTGAATCATTGAAGAAAATGATCTTTCCCAGTAATGAATCGAAATTGGAAGAATTAACCGCTGACCAACGGGATCATTTAGTACAAATTTGCGACCACTATCTGGAACTTTCGAAACAAGTGATTGAAAAAGGTTTAAAACAGATTCCTTACTTAAATGACTTACTTGAGAAAAGGATAAAGTTGTTGTTGAATCAATATCAGCCATATGCAAAAACTTTTGTGGAAGAAGGGTAAAACATGCAGCAATCGAAAGAACAGCGCGTTCACAATGTGTTTGAAAAGATATCTGATAACTATGATAAAATGAATTCAGTTATTAGTTTTCAGCAGCACATCAAGTGGCGGAAGGACACCATGAAAAAAATGAATGTTCAGCCTGGTTCAAAAGCTCTCGATGTATGCTGCGGAACGGCCGATTGGACAATTGCCCTAGCTGAAGCAGTAGGTTCAAATGGTGAAGTAACTGGGTTAGACTTTAGCCAAAACATGTTAAATGTCGGAATTGAAAAGGTTAAAGGTCTGGGCCTTCAGCAGGTTAAATTAATCCATGGCAACGCAATGGAACTTCCCTTTCCTGATAATAGTTTTGATTATGTTACGATTGGCTTTGGCTTAAGGAATGTCCCAGATTACCTGCAGGTATTGAAAGAAATGTATCGGGTTGTAAAGCCGGGTGGTATTGCTGTCTGCCTTGAGACATCACAGCCTACTCTAATCGGATATAAACAGCTTTATTACTTTTACTTTCGTTTCATTATGCCGCTATTCGGAAAATTGCTAGCCAAGAGCTATAGAGAATATGCATGGCTTCACGAATCAGCACGTGATTTTCCGGGTATGAGGGAGCTTGCCAAAATGTTTGAAAAAGCTGGCTTCAAGGATGTGAAATACAAATCGTATAGCGGTGGTGCGGCTGCTGTTCATATTGGCAAAAAATAATTAAATCATTGAAACTGAAGACAGGATGAAAAGCTGGGTGAATACAAATGAAATTAAAAATGATGTATTCATTTTTGAATTCGGATATTAACATAATTGAAAAAGAGTTGGAAGAGACAATCCAACCTGAGTCTCTTCTTTTGAAACAAGCATCCATGCATACATTACAAGCCGGAGGAAAAAGAATTCGTCCTGTTTTTGTTTTGCTTGCGGGTAAATTTGGTCAATATGATATACATGTAATGAAAAATGTTGCCGTTGCCCTCGAACTTATTCATATGGCGTCACTTGTCCATGATGATGTAATCGATGATGCTGATCTTCGCAGGGGTCAGCCAACAGTCAAATCAAAATGGGATAATAAAATCGCGATGTATACCGGCGACTTTGTTTTTGCCCTTGCTTTGGAATTAATGACAAATATTGAAAAATCTGCTGCACATAAAATATTAGCAAATACAATTGTTGAAGTGACTGTAGGGGAAATTCAGCAAATAAAGGACAAATTCCGTTTTAATCAAAACCTTCGGGATTATCTTCGCAGAATCAAAAGAAAAACGGCCTTGTTAATTGCTGTCAGCTGCCAATTAGGTGCAATTGCTGCAGGGGTTGACGAGTTTTTCCATAAGAAGCTTTTCCGTTTTGGATATTACGTGGGAATGTCCTATCAAGTTATCGATGATATTTTGGATTTCACCTCTACCGAAAAAGCACTTGGGAAGCCGGCCGGAAGTGATCTTTTACAAGGAAATATTACGGCCCCAGCCCTTTATGCGATGGAAAATGATGTGGTCCGAGCGGAAATTGAAAAGGTTCATGAGAATATGGTTCCTGAGGAAGTCTTAAAAATAATTTCCCTTATAAAACAATCAGGCGCTATCGAAAGATCATATGCTTTGAGTGATCGCTATTTAGAAAAAGCTCTAGCTGTATTAGAAGAATTACCAGAAAATAAAGCTAAAAAAACACTTCGTGATATTGCGAAATATATTGGCAGACGAAAATTCTAGCATACATAGGTCCGTACCAAGGACTTTAGATATTCCATGTTGCTAAATATTCAAAAAAGTGATAACATTTTCCATGGATTGCTCTCGAGGGCAACAATCAATATACATAATCAATTAGGAGTGGAATTCATGGAAAAAACTTTTTTAATGGTAAAGCCTGACGGCGTACAGCGTAATTTAATCGGTGAAATCGTTGCACGATTTGAAAGAAAGGGCTTCCAATTAGTTGGAGCTAAATTAATGAATATTCCAACTGAACTCGCTGAAGAACATTATGGTGAGCATAAGGAACGTCCATTTTTTGGTGAATTAGTAGATTTCATTACATCCGGTCCAGTATTCGCAATGGTTTGGCAAGGAGAAAATGTCATTGCAACTGCTCGCCAAATGATGGGCTCTACTAATCCAAAGGATGCGGCACCTGGTACAATTCGCGGTGATTTTGGACTAACCGTAGGTAAAAATGTTATTCATGGCTCTGATTCGAAAGCAAGCGCAGAGCGAGAAATCGGCTTGTTTTTTAAGGATTCTGGCGTAGTAGAGTATGCTAAATTAGTTAACGAATGGATTTATTAATCTAACATGAAAAAGGCGCTTGTATATACTTATACAAGTGCCTTTTTTGTAATCGTATACAAAAATTTTCTGAATTATTATACTATGATTATTGAGCGTGATATGATATATTGATACATAATTCTTTAATGAGTTGAAGGGGGAACGAGTATGGGAATGAGATACTTAACGGCTGGAGAATCCCATGGACCACAGCTGACAACAATTTTAGAAGGCCTGCCGGCTGGAATGCCGCTAGCGGCTGCGGAAATAAATGATGGGCTGGCTAGACGTCAAAAAGGCTATGGCCGAGGAAGACGCATGCAAATAGAGAAGGATACTGCAGAAATTGTTTCAGGTGTCCGTCATGGAAAAACACTTGGTTCGCCAATTGCTTTAGTTGTCAAAAACAATGACTGGAAGCATTGGACAACTATCATGGGAATTGAAGAGATAGAAGAAGGACAAGAAGATGAAATCAAGCGCAAGGTAACACGGGCAAGACCGGGTCATGCTGATTTAAATGGTGCGATTAAATACGGCCATCGTGATATGAGAAATGTCCTAGAACGTTCATCAGCAAGAGAGACAACTGTTAGAGTGGCAGCTGGTGCCGTTGCCAAAAAGCTTTTATCCTTGGTTGGTGTTGAATTAGTTTCACATGTAGTCGAAATTGCGGGGATCAAAGCCAATGTAGATCCTGCACTTACAACAGAGGCCTTAAAGGAAAGGGCTGAAAATTCTCCCGTTAGAGTGGCTGACCCAAAAGTGGAGCAGGAAATGATGAATGCGATTGATGAAGCTAAGAAAAACGGTGACTCCATTGGTGGAGTAGTAGAAGTTATTGCGACAGGGATGCCGGCTGGTGTTGGAAGCTACGTCCATTACGATCGTAAATTAGATGGGAAATTAGCAGCTGCAATCATGAGTATAAACGCATTTAAAGGTGTGGAAATTGGCATTGGTTTTGAAGCAGCAAGAAAGCCTGGAAGTGAAGTACATGATGAGATTGCCTGGGACAAGAAAGTAGGCTATTACCGAAAAACAAACCGGCTTGGCGGGTTTGAAGGTGGTATGACCACAGGGATGCCGATTGTTGTCAGAGGCGTAATGAAACCAATCCCAACACTTTATAAACCATTAATGAGTGTTGATATTGAAACGAAAGAGCCGTTTGCTGCAAGCGTCGAACGTTCTGACAGCTGTGCAGTACCTGCTGCAGCAGTTGTGGCAGAGCATGTTGTTGCTTGGGAGCTTGCGAATGCCCTTGTTGAACAATTTTACAGTGACCGCTTTGATACATTTGCCGATGAAATAAATAAGCAGCGTGAATATGCGAGGGAGTTTTAATGGAAACCGTATTAATCGAAACAGAGTCCAAAAAATATCCTGTCTTTGTTGGGGAAGGTATTATAAAAGAACTTAATGCTTTTTTATCTAAACATTTTTCTAACCTAACAAAAATACTTATTATTACAGACCAAACTGTTGCCGGGCTCCACCTTGAAAAGTTGCAGTCTGTTCTTAAAACATGGAACCCCGTTATTTTTACAGCACCTAGCGGTGAAAAGGCAAAAACCTTTGAAGTTTTTTATGAGGCCCTATCAACCGCACTTGAGAACCGGCTTGATCGGAATTCTGTCATTCTTTCTTTTGGTGGTGGTGCGGTAGGGGATTTGTCAGGTTTCGTTGCTGCTTCCTTTATGAGAGGAATTCCTTTTATTCAAGTTCCTACTACCATCCTAGCACATGATAGTGCTGTTGGCGGAAAGGTGGCCATCAACCACCCGCTTGGAAAGAATATGATTGGGGTTTTTTATCAGCCTGAAGCAGTATTTTATGATCTTGAGTTTTTAAAAACGCTGCCGATTCACGAAATCCGTTCCGGGTTTGCTGAGGTTATTAAACATGCACTTATTGCCGATCCCAATTTCTATCATTGGTTAAAAACGGATGTTCATGATTTAAATTCTTTAACATTAGAGCAATTATCGGATATTTTAGTAAAAGGGATAAGGATTAAAAACGAATTTGTTTCACAGGATGAGAGAGAAACTGGTGTCCGTGCATATTTAAATTTAGGGCACACGCTTGGTCATGCAATTGAATCAGAAATGGGCTACGGGAATTTTACCCATGGTGAAGCAGTGATGATCGGGATGGTTTTTGCATTAAAATTAAGCAATGAATTGCTGGGGCTAGCGTTTCATTTAAATGAATTTACCGATTGGGTTAAGAGATTGGGATATGAAACAAACATACCCGACCAATTATCTTTTGAAAGCCTGATTGGCAAAATGAAACAGGATAAGAAGTCCGTTGGCGAGTCTATTCGATTTGTGTTACTGAATGAAGTGGGGCAGCCAAGGCTTCAGGAAATATCCGAAACAGTTTTATTGAATGAACTTAACAGTTTTTAATACAAGGGGGATTTTTCATGATCAGAGGGATGAGGGGAGCAACGACGGTTAGCGCAAATACAGAAGAAGCCATTATTTCTGCCACAGAGGAGCTTTTGGCTCAATTAATTGAGGTTAATCATATTCAACCTGATTCCGTCGCCTCCGTATTGATTTCATCCACAGAAGATGTTAATGCCGCCTTTCCGGCCAAGGCATTAAGGAAGTTTGCAGGATGGACATATGTACCTGTCATGTGCATGCTAGAATTACCTGTTCCTAATTCTTTGGAAATGTGCGTTAGGATCATGATGCATGTGAATACAAGCCTGCCACAGGAAGAAATCGTTCATGTTTATTTAAAGGAAGCAAAGGTGTTAAGACCTGACCTTGGCAGTAGTTTAGTCTAAAAAAGAAAACAAATCAAAACACGTATGGAGTGGGGAAAATGAGATGGAAAGAGAGAGTTTTAGCACTGACTCCCTATCAACCAGGAAAATCAATTGAGGCGGTCAAAAAACAGTTTAAGTTGGATCAGATTGTAAAGCTGGCATCGAATGAAAATCCTTTTGGATGCTCAGAACAGGCGCTTTCAGCTCTCCAATCCTATCAAACAAGTTTGGCATTGTATCCAGATGGCTACGCTACCCATTTAAGAGAGACACTTGCAGCATTTTTGCAGGTTGAAGAGGCCGAACTAATATTAGGGAATGGCTCCGATAATCTAATCCAAATGATTTCAAGGGCGCTACTGCATCCGAATGCCAGTACCATTATGGCGACACCTACCTTTTCTCAATACAGGCACAATGCAGTGATTGAAGGGGCAATCATAAAGGAGATCCCACTAGTCAATGGAAATCATAATTTAGATGCCATGCTTAAAGCAATTGACGAGACAACAAACATTATTTGGGTTTGCAGTCCTAATAATCCTACGGGTACATATATACCAGAAAATAAATTAATTCCATTTTTAGAACAGGTGCCTTCACATATCCTGGTCGTGCTTGATGAGGCTTATTATGAATATGTAGTGGCAGAAGATTACTATGATGCCATCAGTCTGACACGTAAGTATGAAAACCTTATTGTACTTAGAACATTTTCTAAAATATACGGACTTGCTGCACTAAGGGTTGGATATGGGGTGGCGAACAGCTCCATCATTAAAGCGCTGGAACCGGCAAGGGAACCGTTTAATGTGAATTCTTTAGGCCAATTAGCAGCGAGTGAAGCGATCAAGGATCAGAATTTTGTCGAATCTTGCCGAGAAAAAAATAGACAAGGATTGACACAGTTTTATGAATTCTGTGAGCATCATCAGCTTGAATTTTACCATACTCAGACCAATTTTATTTTAATTGATTTTAAAGTTGATGGAGATGAGATTTTTCACTATTTACAGGCGCGAGGTTATATCGTACGCTCCGGAAAAGCCCTTGGTTTCCCGACAGCGGTAAGAATAACGGTTGGCTCTTCTGAACAAAACGAAGGTGTTCTTAAGGCATTGAGAGAATTTCTAGAAGCGAACTGAGGAGAGCGGTTCGCTCTAATTAGGGGGATTTAAAAAATTGAATGGCCGGGTTTTTGTTATTGGTTTAGGATTAATTGGCGGTTCCTTAGCGTTATGTATCAAGAAGGAACATAATGACGCAGTAATCATTGGATTTGATATAAATAGTGAACAGGCGAGACTTGCAAAAATGCTGGGTGTCATAGATGAAATAGCGGGGAATATCTATGATGGTGCGATCGATGCGGATGTAATCATCATTGCAGCACCTGTAACTGAGACGGAGCAGCTTTTACAACTCCTTGCAGATCTTCCACTTAAATCAGAAGTAATCGTGACAGATACCGGCAGCACGAAGAGTAAAATTGTTGGAAGTGCCTCTAGATTAAAGCAAAGGGGAATTACATTCATCGGTGGCCATCCAATGGCAGGATCACATAAAAGTGGTATTTCTGCCGCAAAAGAAATTTTATTTGAAAATGCTTTTTACCTGTTGACACCAGAGGAACAAATTGATGATACAAAGGTAGAAACATTAAAAGAATGGTTGGTCGGTACAAATGCGAAATTTTTGACGATTACACCAGAAAATCATGACTATCTTACAGGGATTGTCAGCCATTTCCCGCATATCATCGCAGCGGCGATTGTTCGGCAAACTGAAAAGCTTTCAGAAGCAGAAGGTCTCATTCCGCGTCTAGCTGCTGGCGGATTTAGAGATATCACGCGAATTGCTTCAAGCAGTCCTGGGATGTGGAAGGATATTTTGCTGCACAACCGCGATATATTAATTGAACTGCTTGATAAATGGCAGGAGGAAATGAATGGGGTTAAAAGACTTCTTGAAAAAGAAAATAGTGTTGCAATCCTCGATTATTTTCAGCAGGCTAAGCAATTTCGCGATGGATTGCCACAGAAAGAAAAAGGGGCAATTCCGGCTTTTTATGATTTGTTTGTTGATATCCCAGATTATCCAGGTGTTGTTTCTGAAATTACAGGGTATTTAGCAAAGGAAAAGATAAGTATCACAAATATTCGTATTCTTGAAACACGTGAGGATATCATTGGAGTTTTAGTTATAAGTTTTCAAACAGATGAGGATCGGCAAAGAGCAGAAAAATGTATTGGTACCTATACCAGCTTTGCAACAACAACCGGTTCTTAAATTTTAAAAAAGGTGATTTTGATGACATCATTAAAACTAAAGACTAATATATATGGTTTAGTTGGTGAGGTAACCATTCCAGGTGATAAATCCATCTCACATAGGTCCGTTATGTTCGGATCGATTGCTCAGGGCGAAACAACGGTTACCAATTTTTTGCCTGGGGATGATTGTTTAAGTACAATATCGTGCTTTCGAAAGCTCGGGGTAACAATCGAGGAATCCGGCGGTCAGCTTCATATTTTCGGAAATGGTTTTGAGGGACTAACAGAACCTGATGAATTATTGGATGTAGGCAATTCCGGGACTACGATCCGTTTATTAATGGGGATATTAGCGGGGAGACCATTTTTTTCCACTTTAGTGGGTGATGAATCAATTGGAAAGAGGCCGATGACAAGGGTAACGGGTCCATTAACAGAAATGGGTGCAAAGCTTGATGGCAGAAAAAACGGTGCCTATACCCCTATTTCAATCCGTGGTGGTCAGTTAAACCCTATCCATTATGAACTTCCGGTAGCTAGTGCACAGGTAAAGTCTGCGTTAATTTTAGCAGGGCTTCAAGCAGATGGAGTAAGTACTATTATCGAACCAGCAGAAACACGCGATCATACGGAAAGAATGATTCGTCAATTTGGTGGTGAAATCAACAAAGATAACCATGTGATTACTGTCAAAGGCGGTCAAAAACTGACAGCTTCCACTGTTCATGTTCCTGGGGATATATCTTCTGCAGCCTTTTTCCTTGTAGCTGGGGCAATTATTCCTGAAAGTGAAATTGTTCTCAAAAATGTCGGACTAAATCCAACTAGAACCGGAATTATTGAGGTATTAAAGAAAATGGGTGCAGATTTAGAAATTGTTCAACAGAATGACAACTCATTTGAACCAGTCGGCGACCTGATCATTAAGACTTCCAATCTTAAAGGTACCGTTGTTGAGGGGAAGTTAATTCCAAAACTAATTGATGAAATTCCGATTATTGCCCTTATGGCAACACAGGCAGAAGGAAAAACAGTAATTAAAGATGCTGAGGAATTAAAGGTAAAAGAAACCAATCGAATTGATACCGTTGTCCAAGAATTAAAAAAATTAGGGGCGTCCATTGAAGCCACCGATGATGGGATGATTATCTACGGAAAAACTAAGTTAAGCGGTGGTACTGTTTCTAGTCATGGCGATCACCGAATTGGTATGATGCTTTCGATTGCAGCACTTTTATGTGAGAATAATGTAGAACTTGAGCAGTCCGAAGCGATATCAGTCTCATACCCGAACTTCTTTTCCCATTTAAATAGCCTTATCCACTAAAAGCTGCATATTTTTGCAGCTTTTCTCATTTATAAAATAATTTGATTTTGGTTGAATGTCATAGTTTTCAGGTTTTTTGCATAGCTTGTCTTAAAGAAGGGAAATGGGTGGTAGGGACGATGTATATCATTGAAAATGCCAATATTCTTAAAGACACAGTGCTTAGTACATGTTCGTTATTAATTAATGAAGATCGAATAACTGCCATTCAAACAAGGTTCAAGCGGTATCAATTAATAAAGATGAACGCTGAACCGTATATTATGACCCCGTCATATGTCCTTTTAAATTCAAAAATACCATTTCAAGGAACATTTCTAGATTTAAAGTCCAATTTAGTTGAAAACTTTTTGTTAAAAGGATGTACCACTTTATTTACTTATGCTACTATTTCATACGAAAATGAACTAACAAAAAAGCTACAAGAAATGCAAACGGCATTAATAAGCAGTCCTATTGATTTTATTATCGGTGTTAAAATCCCTATACGTTTAATTACACCTTCCTTTATCAGAAGTTGTAAAAAGCTAAAAATCCCAGCCATTTTTGTTGAGCTTCAGAGTCTAGACGAGTTAGAGAACATACCTTGGGGATGGATAAGGGAAGCCATGTTTCCATTTAACAGTCCATTCATACCATTAATTTCTTCCACACAAAAGAAGGAAGCGAAGGCCACAATGTCGAAATGGAATGATATCATGGTAAAAGAAAAAATCCCAGCGTTATACGAGGCGATTGAAGAAAATCAACCATTGCCGATTCCGATCTTAAACAAAATCGGATTATACCCGCATAAATGCAGTCTGATGAACGGTAGTGAATTAAGTTATAATCTTTATGAAAAGGGAAGAGAAATCAAGAATGTTGATGAAGCAAGTTTATTTCATTATCATAGTGATAGACTTGTAGTTACAGTTCACAAAGGAAAGGTTGTCCGCACAGGGAATAGGGTTTTATTTAAACCTGGAAATGGAGAACATGTAAAGGTGAGAACCCCATCTTATTTTTCTTTGTAAATCAAGGGGAACGAGAGGAATAGGTCAATGGATCGAGTAAATAAAATTATCAATATGTTAGAAGACGGTCAACATAAAGAGGCCTTAATTGAATATAATATTGTATTAAAAAACGGCAGCCATGAAGAGAAATTTCTTCTTAGTGAAGAATTATTCCAATATGGATTTTTGGAGGAAGCGAAGGCATTAGTCGAAAACTTATTAGGAATTTACCCTGAAGAGGGAGAACTTCTTGTCCTGCTAGGTGAGATATTAGTGGAAGCAGGAGATGAAGAGGAAGCAATCCTAGTCTTAGAAAAGATTTCGGAACAGGATGTTCATTTTGGACAGTCATTACTATTGTTAGCAGACCTATATCAAGTCCAGGGCCTTTATGAAGTATGTGAACGAAAGCTTTTGCAAGCAAAAGCATTATTACCTAATGAGGTCATTGTTGATTTTGCTTTAGGAGAGCTGTACAGTGAGCAAGGCGAAATAATGAAGGCAATGAATGCTTATGAGAAGGTTTTAAAAGAGGAATTCGAAATTGCCGGTGTCAATATACAAGGGAGGATGGCAGATTTATTAAGTGCCTCCGGGGCTTTTGAAGAGGCTCTTACCTATTATGATAAGGCACTGGATGAAAAGTTAGAGATTAACACACTATTCGGTTATGCATTTACAGCGCTACAGGCTGGATATAATCGGACGGCGATTGAAAAGTTCAATGAATTAAAAGGGCTTGACCCGGAATATCATTCACTTTATTTACATCTAGCTTTAAGCTATGAACGGGAAGAAGAGCTTGAAAATAGTTTACTCGCTATTAAAGAGGGCCTTAAACAGGATGAATTTAATAAAGAATTATTTTTCTATGGCGGGAAAATAGCGTTAAAACTCGGAACAGTGGATGAAGCTGAACAATATTTTCGAGAGGCACTTGCCATAGACCCAGGCTTTATCGAAGCAGCTCTTACGTTAAATAAGCTCTTTTTTCAGCAAGAAAGATATGAGGATGTTATTGAGCTGATATCCCAACTTGATATTGCAGAAGAAGAACCACAGATTTTATGGGATTCGGCCCTTGCGTACGATAAACTTGAAGAATTTTCTTACGCATTAGACAAATATGAAAGTGCATATACTTTTTTTAAGAATAATGAAGCCTTTCTGCAGGATTACGGATATTTTCTAATTGAGGAAGGAAAAACAGCCCGGGCTGCCGAAATTTTTAAACAGCTGCTTATTGAAGATCCAACAAATGTCGAGTATTTGGATTTGCTTGAACGTATAACTGATTAAAAAAGAATAAAAAAAGCTGATTATGCAGAGGAGGGAAACTATCATGGCAACCCCTGTTTCTGTCAACGAGAAGAAGGACTTTATACGCTGGTTTTTAAATCATTATCAATTAAAAAGAAGAGAATGTGTGTGGATTCTAAATTACTTAATGAGCCACGATCAACTAATGGAAAAGGTTCATTTTGTTGAGCAAGCACAGTATTGTCCGCGCGGATTGATTATGTCAACACATTGTGTTGATAAAGTACCATTTCGTTTTTATAAAGAAAATGTCATGACGACAGATGCCGAAAAATCCTTTCATGATATTCGGCTCAATCGAGACGAGGATATATTTATTCAATTAAATTTCCATGCTTCCAATCAGGCACATCAGTATGCGGCTGTTCTCGAGGAAAATCCATTCGTCCCCAAACATTTACAAGTCAATGAAAAGGATGGAATCATTGCGGAACAATTACTGCAACACAGTATTGAACGTTTTCAACGTGAAAAGCTACTTCAATTAATCGATGAAGCTCTGGATCAACAAAATCGCGAAGCGTTTCAGATGTTAACCGAACAATTAAATAAACTAGCAGTGATTGAACAAAAAGGAAGTTTGCGATAAGCTGGCTTCCTTTTGTTTTGCTTTTCAACTTTAAGTTTCACAACATCTTTTATTATTTTAGAAGATAATGATATTATTGAAATAGTGAATAGAATGAAAAGGATTGATGCATAAAATGAAGTGGATTCCTCAAGATATAGAGACATACCTAAATGCAAAGGAGTATGTGGACACAGCTGTTGTGCCTTTATATTCGGTATCAGTCAGAGGTGAGATGAAACAATCAGCTGCAACCGCTGAATTTATCACACTGTTAACGGGTCATTTAGAAAGGCAGTTTACAGGAAGAATATTATTATTTCCTCCATTTACATATCTAAAAGATGAAACAAGTGAAAAGGTATTGACGGATTTGTTGAAATGGGAGGAAAATATTGCGAAGAGTGAATTTAAGCATGTATTTTACATAACATCTGAGCTTGATTGGCGTATGCATGAGGGAAAACTAGCCGGGTCGTTAATATGGCTTCCTTCCCTGCCGCTTGAACAGATGAATGATTCTCAAAAAATCGAGATGATTGATAGCCAAGTAAAGCAGCTTTTAATTCTCTTTACGCAAAAATGGCATGAAAATGAGTAAAATTCTCCAGATTATATGTTTTTAAAATAGTATGATATTGACCTTACTTACAGATTGATATATCATTGTTATGTCCTAGTTTTATATGTGTTTAATAAATGTCCGCTGGACTTAACTTCGTGAATAGAGGGGGGGATAAGCATGAGTAAAGAGCGCGTTTCAAGACGACAATTTTTAAGCTACACGTTAACAGGTGTAGGCGGATTTATGGCGGCAGGTATGTTAATGCCAATGGTACGTTTTGCTGTGGATCCTGTATTAAAGGCAGAGGCTGGTGGGGATTTTATTGCTACAAAGCAAAAGGTTTCTGAGTTAACTACTGAGCCAGTTCGGGTTGACTTTACCTTCAAACAAAAGGATGCATGGTATGAGTCAGAAGTTACCAATACTGCTTGGGTTTATCGTGATGATAAGACAGATAAAATTGTAGCCCTATCACCAGTATGTAAACATTTAGGCTGTACGGTTAACTGGAACACCGATAAGGAACATCCAGGTCAATTCTTCTGTCCATGTCACTATGGCCGATATGAGAAAAATGGTAAAAACATTGCTGGTACACCACCGCTGGCACCGCTTGATGTATATCCATTCAAAGAAAAAGACGGTTTCCTTTATTTAGGGAAAGCTGAACCACGGAAGGAGGCGTAATCATTGTTAAACAAAATTTACGACTGGGTAGATGAACGTTTAGATATTACGCCTTTGTGGCGCGATATCGCAGACCATGAAGTACCTGAGCATGTTAACCCTGCGCATCATTTTTCAGCGTTTGTATACTGCTTTGGTGGCCTGACATTCTTCGTAACAGTCATTCAAATTCTTTCTGGTATGTTCTTAACGATGTACTATGTACCGGATATTAAAAATGCATGGGAATCAGTTTATTATCTTCAAAATGAAGTTGCTTTTGGACAAATTGTCCGCGGGATGCACCACTGGGGTGCGAGTTTAGTACTTGTAATGATGTTTTTACATACATTACGCGTCTTTTTCCAAGGTGCTTATAAAAAGCCTCGTGAATTGAACTGGATTGTCGGAGTACTTATTTTCTTCGTCATGTTAGGATTAGGTTTTACTGGTTATTTATTACCTTGGGATATGAAAGCGTTGTTCGCAACAAAAGTTGGTCTGCAAATTGCTGAGGCCACGCCATTCATTGGAAGTTACGTTAAGGTATTACTTGCAGGTCACGAGCACATCGTTGGCGCTCAAACATTAACCCGGTTCTTTGCTATCCACGTGTTCTTCTTACCGGCAGTTTTATTTGGGCTAATGGCGGCGCACTTTATTATGATTCGTAGACAAGGTATTTCCGGACCGCTTTAAAAATAGTTTAGATCTTTAATTTGTCAATACTCTATGGAAAAAGGAGGGGGATTGCTCAATGCATCGCGGTAAAGGTATGAAGTTTGTTGGTGACTCACGTGTTCCTGCACCTGAATCACGTAAAACGATGCTTCCAAAGGATTACTCAGAATATCCTGGTAAAACAGAGGCATTCTGGCCTAACTTCCTTTTAAAAGAATGGATGATAGGTGCCGTATTTCTTGTCGGCTATTTATGTTTAACAGTTGCACATCCGGCTCCGCTTGAAAGGATTGCGGATCCGACTGATACAGGTTATATTCCATTACCAGACTGGTATTTCTTGTTCTTGTACCAATTGCTGAAATACTCATATGCATCTGGTCCATATACAGTTGTTGGAGCAATGATCATGCCGGGACTAGCTTTCGGAGGCTTATTATTAGCGCCGTTCCTTGATCCTGGGCCGGAGCGCCGTGCTAGAAAGCGCCCGCTTGCTACTGCATTCATGCTTCTAGCATTGGCTTCTATCGTATTTTTAACTTGGCAATCAGTTGCAACACATGACTGGGCTGCTGCGGAGCGTCAAGGTAAAATTGTTGCAAAGGTTGATATTGATAAGACTAGCGATGGATACAAAATTGCTAATGATAATACATGTCTAACCTGTCACGGCGATAGTTTTCAAGGTGGTGCTGGTGCACCTACACTAATCGGTACCGGCTTATCAGCTGATGAGGTCGCAAAAATTGCTAAAGAAGGTAAAGGCGGCAAAATGCCACCGGGAATCTTCAAAGGTACTGACGAAGAGCTTAAGAAGCTATCTGAATTTATTTCAGGCCTTGGTAAATAATGAAAAGATAAAAGCTGACGAAGAGATCGTCAGCTTTTTTATTCATACTGTTATTCCTTACAAAGATGAAAAGAGGTGTATTTGTGGGTTGGATTTACCCTTTACTAGCAAATCGATCCATTCTTAAGGTTTTACTTCTTGTTAACATTGCGGGAACTGTTTATGGGTATTATTGGTATGGATGGCAGCTTAAAGAAACCCCGGCTATTTTTCTTGCTTTTGTTCCTGACAGCCCGACCGCCAGCTTATTTTTTGTTTTTGTCCTCATTGCATTTTTATTGCGAAAACATTGGCCAATAATTGAAGCCCTCGCCATTGTAACTCTATTTAAATATGGAATATGGGCCGTTGTGATGAACATTCTTGTTTATTTTGTCCAAGGAGAACTTGATTGGATCGGGTATATGCTAATTTTTTCTCATTTCGCCATGGCAGTGCAAGGGATCTTATATGCACCATTTTACAGGTTTAAATGGTGGCATTTAATTGTCACAGCCATTTGGACACTCCATAATGATGTCATTGATTACGTCTTTTTCATGTTGCCCAGCTACCACATGCTTGACCGCTATACACCGCAAATTGGCTATTTTACCTTCTGGCTTTCTATTCTTTCACTCGGCATTGCATATTATTTTGCAATTAGGCCAAAAAGGTTTACACTAAAAATAAATAATTGAAGATGGTCTAACCTTGTCCAACCCTACATACATTTTATTAGTAATGAAAGGGGGGACAAGGATTGAAAATCAGATGGTTATTTTTTTTAGCAATTATCATTATGCTCACTCCCATAACTGTTAATGCCGAGCAACAATCGCCAATGGAGAAGCTGGATGATATCTCCGATGAAGCACTCCAAATGGTGAAGTTTCAAAGATATGAAGATGCAAAAAAATTGCTTGATTATTTTTCTGACCAATTTACAAGCATTTCTGGAACTTCCAAGCCGTTATCAATGGATGAGGTTAGAATTGTTCATACTTCTCATGATGAAGCGATGGAAGCAGCCGTTAGTACCAACATGAAATATGAGGAAAGAATAAATAAACTGACAAAATTTCGTCTTGTTATTGATGCATTAGCCAAGAGTCATCAGCCTTTATGGACAGAAATGGAAGAACAAATAATGACCGCTTTTCACCAAGCGAAAGATGCAGCGGTTACTAGTGATACGGCACAGTTTCATACAAACTTTAACACCTTTTTATCATTATATAATGTCATATATCCAAGTATGAAAATAGATGTACCTGTAGAAAATATTCAAAGAATAGATGCGCGGATAGATTTTATTAATGAATTTCGTTCCCAAATCGTCAATGATCCAAAAAGTCAGCAGGAACTGGAAGCACTTGATACAGATTTGAAAAATCTTTTTGCCAATATGGAAGAGGATGAAGCAGACCCTTCGCTATGGTGGGTCATTATTTCAACAGGAAGTATTATTATCATGACATTATCTTATGTAGGCTGGAGAAAGTATCAGGGTGATAAAGGTCAGAAAAAAAATCGGTCCAGAGACTAAAGGATTGTTGCATCTAATCGGCTGTACATGAAAGTAATAACACCACGAGCTAGCTGATTTGGAGGTCAATATGTATTATCTTATTTATTTTGCCATTATCGTTTTAATCCCATTATGGGCACAAATGAAAGTGAAAAATACGTTTGCGAAATATTCTCGGGTATCAGTAGCAAACTACCGTAGGGGTGCAGAGGTTGCCAGGGGAATCTTAGATGCAAATGGCTTATTTAATGTTGGAGTCGAAGAAGGCCGCGGGTTTCTAAGTGACCATTATGATCCAAGAAGCAAAACAGTCCGTCTGTCTCCGGAAAATTACCATGGGCATTCGATTGCAGCAGCTGCTGTTGCTGCCCACGAATGTGGACATGCAATCCAGGACGCAGAAGGATATGCTTTTCTTAGATTTCGTCATTTGTTAGTTCCTGTTGCCAATTTTGGTTCGAATGCTTCATGGATTTTGATTATGATTGGCATCTTTGCACATATAAGTGGAATGCTGTTACTTGGAATCATTTTTATGGCTGCAGCTGTCCTCTTTCAAATCATTACATTACCTGTTGAATTTAATGCATCCAACCGTGCAATGAATCAAGTTGTTTCTCTTGGATTAATAGGGAATCGGGAAGAAAGGGAAGCTAGGAAAGTATTAAATGCCGCTGCCTTAACGTATGTAGCTGCTGCAGCAGTAGCCGTTCTTGAATTATTAAGACTAGTTCTAATCTTTACAGGTATGAATAGAAATGAAGATTAAAAAAGCAATGTCCACTGACGTTGCTTTTTTAATCTTGTATAGGCATTTTGTTTTCATCTAGTGTAAACCCTTCTCCGTGAACATCATGCACGACAGAAACGGAAATAAAGGCATGCGGGTCAACAGAAGTGATTAAGTTTTTTAGGCGGATTAATTCGTTTTTGGCAACAACACAATATAAAACATCACGTTCATTTTTTGTATAGGAACCATAACCGCGTAGTGCGGTAACGCCGCGTTCCATTTCTTCCATAATTTTATTGGCGATTTGTTCGTTTTTTTCAGAAATAATCATCGCTCCTCTAGCGGAGTATGCCCCTTCCTGCATGAAATCAATTACTCTCGCACCGACAAAAACGGCTACTAGTGTATACATGGCTTGTTTATAAGAAATGTAGGTGAGTGAAAGTGTAATAACACAGGCATCAAATAAGAACATTGTTTTACCCATGTTCCAACCTGCATATTTTTGGACAAGTCTTGCAATAATGTCGACTCCCCCTGTAGTACCTCCAAAACGGAATATAATGCCTAAGCCAATCCCAGTAAAGACACCGGCAAACAAAGCAGCTAAGGTTAAATCATGCTGCAGTGGCATGTTGATTGGATACCGCTGAAAAATCCAAAGAAAAATCGATACACCAACTGTTCCTATAATGGTATATAAAAAAGTATTTTTCCCCAAAAGCTTCCATCCTATAAAAAATACAGGAATATTTAGGATTAAGTTTGTATAGGATGGATCCCATTTGAACAATCCATAGAAAAGCAGTGTAATACCAGTGAATCCACCTTCGGCAAGTTTATTCTGCATATTAAAATTGACAAGTCCAAATGACATGATTGCTGTGCCTAATAGGATAAACAAGATGTTTTTAAATTTAAGTCCAAATAGCATTTGCCTTCCTCCTCTGCCATATTTTTCACTATATGGCGGTCTTTATTATAGCGAATTAATGGAACTAGAGCAATCAGAAGTGGAAAAGGGCCAGAATGAAACGAAAACATTTGTAAATCAACGAATATTTAGCTAACATAAAAAAGGAATAACTAGATTAGAATTTGGCCGATTGAAAAAATGAGGTGGGAAATAAATTGACAAGTAGGAAATCGATAAAGGATCTGCAGTTGGAAGTCGATACATACATAAGTCAGTTTAAGGAAGGTTATTTCAGTCCCCTGGCAATGCCTTAAACATTGATTTGGAAGAGGCACATAATTATGTCATGGCAAAATTTAATACAAGGGACAAAAACCGTTGGACAAGAATTGAAAATGATAAAGCGGAGTGAGTAATATGGAAACCATAAATATAATCATTGCCGGGCCCCGCGGCCGTATGGGCAGTGAAGCAGTGAAATTAGTAACAAATACAGAAAACTTTAAACTGGCTGCAGTCATTGATCATAAACACGATGGGATGATGCTAAGCGATATAGCTGGCTTCCAAGCCATTTCCAATGTTCCTGTTTATACAGATATAGAAAAGTGCTTGCAGGCTGTTGAAGCAGACGTATTAATTGACCTTACGACACCGGAAGTAGGCATGCACCATGCCAAAATAGCACTCACATATAATGTTCGACCGGTGGTGGGTACTACTGGTTTTTCACCAGAGGATTTAGAGGATTTGCAGCAAATATGTGATGAAAAAAAGTTAGGCTGTATTATTGCACCAAATTTCGCCATTGGTGCCGTTTTAATGATGAAATTCTCACAAATGGCTGCAAAGTATTTTCAGGATGTCGAAATTATTGAAATGCACCATGACCAAAAGCTAGATGCGCCGTCCGGTTCCGCAGTAAAAACGGCGGAAATGATATCCGCAGTAAGAGAATCTAAACAGCAGGGTCACCCGAATGAAAAAGAAACAATGACAGGGGCAAGGGGAGCTGACTTTAATGGTATGCATATTCATTCTGTCCGCTTACCAGGACTTGTTGCCCACCAACAGGTTTTATTTGGTGCTGATGGCCAAACATTAACGATTCGACATGATTCCTATCATCGAGGTTCCTTTATGTCAGGAGTAAAGGTCGCTGTCGAAACAGTCATGAAGCAAAATGCCTTTGTATACGGACTTGAAAATATATTAGGATAGGAGTCAATTTTATGAATATCGCATTAATCGCTCATGATCAAAAGAAAACTGACTTAGTACAATTTGCTACTGCTTATCAGACCATTTTCGCCAAGCATACCCTTTTCGCAACGGGGACAACTGGATTAAGAATTAATGAAGCTACAGGATTGAACATAACGCGCTTTAAATCCGGTCCGCTCGGCGGGGACCAGGAAATTGGTGCCATGATTGCAAAAAATCAAATGGATGCGATTTTCTTTTTTCGGGATCCATTAACGGCCCAGCCGCATGAACCAGATGTGACTGCTCTAGTAAGACTTTGTGATGTCTATTCTATTCCTCTTGCCACCAATATGGGGACAGCTGAATTACTAATAAGAGGTCTGGAGATGGGTTTATTGGAATGGAGAAATGTCGTTCATGAGAATGGTGAAGGAAATGGACAATAAGCAATTACATATTCTTGCATTTGGTGCCCATGCCGATGATGTCGAAATCGGCATGGCCGGAACTATTGCAAAATTGGCTTTAGAAGGAAAGCGGATTGGCATATGTGATTTAACAGATGCTGATCTTTCATCAAATGGGAATGTTATGTTAAGAAAAAAGGAAGCTTTAAGTGCAGCTGAAATTTTAGATGTGCAAGTTCGAACCTCACTAGGTTTTCCTGATCGAGGTTTATTTTTAAACGATGATTACATAAGAAAAATTGCTGATGTCATTCGCTCATATAAGCCTAAAGTCGTGTTTGCTCCTTATTTAGAAGATCGTCATCCAGACCATGGCAATTGTGCCCGTCTTGTGGAGGAAGCGGTATTTTCTGCGGGAATAAAAAAGTATAATACTGAAGAATGTAATGAGCCGCACCGCGTTGAAAAATTGTACTTTTATATGATCAATGGTTTTCATAAACCTGATTTTACCATTGATATTTCACCATTCATCGAGAAAAAGCTAGCGGCCTTACGTGCCTATAAAAGTCAATTTGAATTTTCGGAACAGCAATACAATACACCGCTTGTTAATGGCTATATTGAAACAGTGGAGGCACGTGAAAGAATGTTTGGAAAAATGGTGGGAGTAACCTTTGCTGAAGGTTTCAAAACAAAGGTTCCAATCCTTTTGAAGGATGATTTGATAGGAGAATAAAGATGCAGAAACTTAAAATTGGGATTACTTGCTATCCTACTGTTGGCGGTTCGGGGGTAGTGGCGACAGAATTAGGAAAAATGCTTGCTGAAAAGGGACATGAAATACACTTCATTTCCTCGAGCCTTCCCTTTCGGCTAAATAAAATGTATCATAACATTTATTACCATCAGGTAGAAGTGAATCAATACTCCGTTTTTCAATATCCGCCTTACGACATTGCCTTAGCCAGTAAAATGGCAGAGGTAGCAAATCGAGAAAAATTGGATATCCTCCATGTCCATTATGCAATCCCTCATGCAGTTTGCGCTATTTTAGCAAAGCAAATGTCCAACAGGGATTTTAAGATTGTCACAACCTTACATGGAACAGATATTACTGTCTTAGGCTACGACCCATCCTTAACAGATGCGATTAAATTCGGGATTGAAAAGTCAGATGCCGTTACGGCAGTATCCAATGCATTGGTTACACAAACATATGAGCTCATTAATCCAGATCAACATATCGAAACGGTCTATAATTTTATTGATGAACGGATCTATCATAAAAGTGATGCAGCTTCGTTAAAGTCGCAATTACAGATTAAAGAAGAAGAAAAAGTGATTATTCATGTTTCAAATTTTCGACCTGTTAAAAGGGTTCAAGATGTTGTAAAAACATTCGCAAAAATCTCTGCTATCATGCCGGCAAAATTACTGCTGGTAGGTGATGGACCCGAAATGACCATCGTTTGCAAAATGGTCAGAAAGCTTGCAATCGAGGATCAGGTAATCTTCCTCGGAAAACAAGAAAATCTTGAAGAATTGTATTCCATTAGTGATCTCATGTTGTTATTGTCGGAAAAAGAAAGCTTCGGACTCGTTGCACTAGAGGCAATGGCTTGTGGTGTCCCTTGCATTGGGACAAATGTTGGCGGTATCCCTGAAGTGATACAACAAGGTGAAACCGGATATATTTGTGAGGTAGCAGATATTAAGGATATTGCGGGAAAAGCCATTGCTCTTTTAACCGATAGCAAGCTTCATCAACAATTTTCCAGTCAGTCTTTAATTACCGTAAATAAAAAATTTAAGGCTAAACAAATCGTAGAACAATATGAGCAGCTTTATTTTAGGCTGCTGAAGTAAGGTGAAACAGATGATAGAACCATTTTTATCAGCCATACCCGTCTTAAAGAGATTAGTGGATGCAGGATTTGAGGCTTATTTTGTTGGCGGCTCAGTAAGAGATTATCTTTTGAATAAGCAGATTAATGATGTTGATATTGCCACTTCCGCAACACCTGAAGAAGTAAAAGAAATTTTTTCAAAAACCATTGATATCGGAATTGAACATGGAACTGTCCTTGTCTTAGCCAATCATAAATCTTATGAAATTACCACCTTTAGGACAGAAGGGGAATATCAGGATTTCCGAAGACCGAAAGAGGTCTCATTTATTCGGAATCTTATTGAAGATCTAAAGCGCAGAGATTTTACCATGAATGCGATGGCCATGGACCTGCATGGAACGCTCATTGATCCGTTTAATGGTCAAATAGCCATTAAGAAAAGAGTGATTGAAACAGTTGGTTCCGCAAAAGAACGTTTTCAGGAAGATGGATTAAGGATGATGAGAGCGATTCGATTTGTCAGCCAGCTCTCCTTTTCAATAGATACTGAAACACTTAAGGCTCTAGCAAATCTTGTCCCATTGCTGACAAATATTGCTGTAGAACGAAAAAGAGCAGAGTTTGAAAAAATGCTTGTTGGGGAAAATTGTAACAGTGCAATGAAGATTTTACTTGAAACAAATTTATTTTCTTTTTTACCAGGTCTAGCCAAAAAGGAAAAGTTGATTGAAAAATTACTAAACCTGGAATATTTTGGCCTTAATAAAAGAGAAATGTGGTCATTACTTCTCTATTGTTTGAATTTGAAGGAAAAATCGATAGAGGAGTTTTTACGGAACTGGCGACTTCCTATTAAAGAAATAAAAGATATTCAGCATATCTTGTTTTTTGTTAGGAAAAGGCTTGAACAGGAATGGTCCGCTTATGATTTATATACCGCAGGAAGTGACATCATTACCTCAACTGAAAAGATATACAACGTTATAAAAAGCGTAAACGGGATGGAATCAACTCGACGATGGCTTGATCTATACCAGAAGCTCCCGATCAGGCAACGTTCCGAAGTAACTGTAACGGGCGTCGATTTAATGGAATGGTTTAATCAACAGGGCGGTCCGTGGTTAAAAGAAACCCTATTAAAGATTGAACAAGCGATTGTAGAAGAGAGAATTAAAAACGATAAACAATTGATTAAGGAGTGGCTAATGACGTGCAGTCAGAAATAAGAAAAAAACTGCTCGATTCCTTTACAAATGCCGGCGAAATATTTTTATCTGGACAGCATCTAGCTGAATTGATTGGCTGCTCTAGAACGGCAGTTTGGAAGCATATTGAGGAATTAAGAAAAGAAGGCTTTGAATTAGAGGCGGTTAGAAATAAAGGATATCGGATTGTAAAAACACCTGAAAGAATAACGGCCGATGAAATTAGATTAGGATTAGCAACTAATTTTATTGGAAGAAACATCCATTACGAAGAAAGTGTGGAATCTACTCAAAAAATTGCTCATCGCTTATCAAATGAGGATGTCCCGGAAGGTAGCGTCATTATTGCTGAAGAACAACTGTCCGGGAAAGGGAGAATGAATCGTGCATGGCACTCTCCTAAATATAGCGGGATATGGATGAGTCTTATTCTTAGGCCAAACATTCCCCTAACAAACGCTCCCCAATTGACTTTGCTAACTGCCGTGGCGATTGTTCAAGCAATGGTAGAAGAAACAGGACTGCAGCCTGAAATAAAATGGCCTAACGATATTTTATTGAATGGAAAAAAAGTGACAGGAATTCTAACCGAATTACAGGCTGAAGCCGATCGTATCCATTCGATTATTATCGGGATCGGCATTAATGTAAATCAAAAGAAAGAAGATTTCCCAAGCGAGCTTCAGGAAAAGGCTAGCTCTCTTTTTATCGAGAGTGGAAAGCTTATCTCCCGTGCTGGATTAATCAGATCTATTTTTAAGCATTTTGAAAAACTATATTTACTTTATTTAGAACAAGGCTTTTTCCCAATTAAGCTTTTATGGGAAGGCTATGCTGTCAGCATCGGAAAAATATTAAAAGCAAGAACCTTAACAAATGTCATTGAAGGAAAAGCGCTTGGAATTACCGATGAAGGGGTATTAAAATTGGAGGATCGGACCGGTGTCGTTCACCATATATATTCTGCCGACATAGAGGTTTAGATTGCTTGCGCTTTTCTTATTATTCTTGTTATAATTTCCTTGGGCAGTATCTTCCTAGAACTGCACCTTTTTGTACCAATCACATAATTGAAAAGGTTTCTGCCTAGATCCGTATAACGGACCGGGACAGAGGGATGGAACATGCAAAAGAGTAACTGAGATCCTCTGCCTTCAGAAGGATCTTTTTTATTTGCTCTGCAAATTCGTTTTATCACCTCTCCCAATTTTAAGGAGGGAAAAAATGATGAAGCAAACAACGGATTTTTTAAAAATGAAGGAAAACAATGAAAAA
This sequence comes from Neobacillus sp. NPDC097160, assembly GCF_044762155.1. Taxonomy (NCBI): domain Bacteria; kingdom Bacillati; phylum Bacillota; class Bacilli; order Caryophanales; family Bacillaceae; genus Neobacillus; species Neobacillus sp. NPDC097160. The sequence goes on from NZ_JBIWDU010000003.1 coordinate 196,386, forward strand.
ATTGTTATGTTAACCGCTTATGATTTTCCATCTGCTAAGCAAGCTGAACAAGGTGGAGTAGACGTCATTTTAGTCGGGGACTCTCTTGGGATGGTTGTACTTGGTTACGACTCTACTATTCCTGTGACGATAGAAGACATGATTCATCATACCAAAGCAGTTAAACGAGGAGCAAAGGAAACGTTTATCGTAGCTGATCTGCCATTTTTGACCTACCATTTATCTGTTAAGGATACATTAATCAACGCCGGCAGGCTACTTCAGGAGGCAGGAGCCCATGCTGTTAAACTTGAAGGCGCAGACGATGTAGTGGATAAAATCGCGTCGCTCACAAAAGCAGGTATCCCTGTTTGTGGACATTTAGGGCTGACACCACAATCCGTTGGGGTGTTAGGCGGCTATAAAGTACAAGGTAAAGATGCGTATGCAGCCAAAAAATTAATAGAAGATGCGAAAAAAGTTGAGGAAGCTGGCGCATTCGCTATTGTTCTGGAATGTGTACCGAAACAGCTTGCAGAAGAAGTTGCGAGGAAGATTTCTATTCCAGTGATTGGAATTGGAGCAGGGCTTAATGTGGATGGTCAGGTTCTTGTCTACCATGATATTTTAGGCTATGGTGTCGACCGGGTACCAAAGTTTGTGAAGCAATATCATGCAGTCAATCCATTTATGATCGAATCGATTCAAGCCTATTCTTCTGAAGTGAAAAATAAACAATTTCCTGAAGATAAACACTCTTTTACAATGAAGGAAGAGGAACTGAAAGTACTTTATGGAGGAAAGAAATGAAGGTTATTACTGACATCAAGGACATGCATGCTGAAATATTGAAACAAAAAGGGGTGGGGAAAACGATTGGCTTTGTCCCTACGATGGGATTTCTGCATGAAGGCCATTTAACACTCCTAAAGCAAGCCAGAAAAGAAAATGATATCGTCGTCTTAAGTATTTTTGTTAATCCGCTGCAATTTGGCCCAAATGAGGATTTTTCAACCTATCCTCGCGACTTTGAACGCGACCAGGCATTGGCGGAAGCAGAAAAGGTAGATTACGTTTTTTATCCGTCAGTAGAGGAAATGTATCCTTACAAACCTTCAGTTAAGGCAGTTGTACAAGACCGAACAGACGTATTATGCGGCGAGTCGCGTCCCGGTCATTTTGACGGTGTCGCAACAGTCCTAACAAAACTATTTAATATCATGACCCCAACCAGGGCTTATTTTGGGAAAAAGGATGCCCAGCAAGTGGCTGTCATTCATGGATTAATCGCTGATTTCAATTTTCCTATCGAGTTAATTGCTGTAGACATTGTTCGTGAAGCGGACGGGCTTGCGAAAAGTTCACGCAATGTTAATCTATTACCAGGGGAAAGACAACAAGCAGCAGTCCTTTATAGAAGCTTGCAAAAAGCAAAAAATGCAATTGATCTTGGTGAGCGGAATCCTGAAAGTCTAATAAACATGATCAAGGAAATGATCAGTAGTGAATCTACAGGACAAATTGATTATGTTGAAACATTATCTTACCCGCAATTAAAACCATTGGAAAAATTAGATAGTACCATTATCATTGCACTTGCTGTAAACTTTTCTAAAGTTCGTTTAATAGATAATTTCATCATTCAAATAGATTAAACTAAAATGCAATGACAGCAGGGGAGGAATACACATTGTTTCGTACGATGATGAATGGCAAAATCCACCGGGCAACCGTTACAGAGGCTAATTTAAACTATGTTGGCAGTATAACGATAGATGAAGATATTTTAGATGCTGTAGGAATGATGTCAAATGAGAAAGTCCAAATTGTAAACAACAACAATGGCGCCCGCCTGGAAACGTATATTATTCCTGGAGAGAGAGGCAGCGGTGTTATTTGTTTAAATGGTGCAGCAGCTCGCCTTGTACAAGAAGGGGATATTGTGATCATTATTTCTTATGCACTTGTCGCAGAAGAAATGGTACAAATGCACACTCCAAAAGTAGCTATTATGGATGAAAATAATAAAATTAAAGAACTCATCTACCAAGAACCTGCACATACGATTATGTAAAAAGTAAACAGGGGTCCCCAATTACTGGGGGCCTCTTCACCTTTTTCATGCATTTTTAATTTTCTTAAGACAATGCTAGAAAAGAAATCATTCAAGGATTGTTTTCTTTTCCTTTTTTTGATCTTTGTGATACCGTTTAAGGAACGATGGTTTGGGGTGTAAATGAAATGTTAAATAAATTTGTTGTAATTGATTTGGAAACTACAGGAAACATTCCCAAAAAGGGCGATAAAATTATTCAATTTGCTGCTGTAGTTATAGAAAACGGACATATTACAGAAAAATTCTCGTCGCTCACCAATCCTCAAAAAACGATTCCAGCATTTATTGAAGAATTGACTGGTATTAATGATGATATGGTTAAGGATGCACCGTTGTTTACTGAAATTGCAGAAAAGGTCATATCTTTGTTGGATGGGGCCTATTTTGTTGCCCATAATGTATTATTTGATTTATCTTTTCTTCAAGAGGAATTGATCCAAGCTGGCTGCGAAGGTTTTTTTGGTCCTGTTTTAGATACGGTGGAAATGGCAAGAATCCTCTACCCTACCGCAGATGGCTATAAACTTTCCGATTTAGCCGAGAAAGAGAATCTAAATCATGATCGGCCGCACCAAGCAGATAGTGATGCACATGTTACTGCTGAATTATTTCTTATCATGTTAAAACGACTATCAACCTTGCCACAAATAACGATTGATCAGCTTACACAGTTAGCAGGGGGACTAAAAAGCGATCTTCAACAGCTGATTGATGAAATAGTTGAAACAAGGTCGGAAAGGCAAGAGGAAATACCCAAGTCTATTGAAATTTTTAAGGATATTGCATTAAAGAAGAGTTCCGAAGAAGAAGAATTAGAAGCAGTGGATAATGATGTTCAGTATCCTTCAAGTGAAGAAGAAAAAATTGAGGTCATTAAACATGGCTTTCAATTCTTTGAAAAGCGATCTGGCCAATTTCTGATGATGGACAGCGTCTATGAATCATTTCAAAATCAAAGGCATACTTTAATCGAAGCTGGCACAGGAGTAGGTAAATCGCTTGGTTATCTTGTTCCCATTGCGTACTTTTCAAAACAACATAAACTTCCAATAATCGTAAGTACACATACGATTCAACTGCAGGAACAAATTCTGAAAAAAGAAATCCCGCTTTTGGCAAAAATCCTGCCTTTTAAAATCAGCACTGTTCTTCTAAAAGGCAGAAACCATTATTTAAGCTTAGAAAAATTCCATCGGACGTTGATGGATGAAAACGATAATTATGATACTACTTTAACAAAAATGCAAATTCTTGTTTGGCTGACTGAAACAGAAACCGGTGATAAGGATGAATTGAATCTTTCAAGCGGAGGCCTCATTTATTGGAACAAAATCAAGGATGAACCAACTGTTTTTGCACCAAATCAAGGGTGGCAAGAGAAAGACTTTTATCTTAAAGCAAAGAGCAACGCACAAGGTGCTGATATCATTATTACTAATCACTCATTATTATTAAGTGATCTTAAAGGTGAAGGATCTATTTTGCCTGAGGCTGATTATGTTGTTATTGATGAAGGTCATCACTTGGAAAAAACAGCAGGCCAATTTTTTGGCTATTCATTGGATTATCTATCCTCTCGGCTGCTTATAGGTCAATTTGGACTCTATGAACAAAAACAGCTTTTTTATGAATTGGAGGGACTGCTTTCTTCCATCCCATTACAAGGGAATAAACTGATGCATGCATTTGAGTTGAATCAAATGGTAATGGACCTTAATTATGAAATGGATGAATTCTTTAAACTAATTGCCCATTTTGCGAAAACAAAGCTTACAAACATAAAGGGATTTAATCGAATCAAAGTGCGCTTTTCTCATACCGATAGCGGGAAGGAAATAAAAGCGCTTATTCATAGTGCAGAAAGGTTAGCCTTTTTACTCAAAGATCTATTCTCAGCCATTGTCGACCGCCTTGAATGGATCAAAAAAGAGAAACAATCGTTAATGAGTGAAGAAGAGAATAAAATCGAAGAAATCTTTACATTCGTCAATGAACTTGGTGAGCTCCGAAATACAGTGATTAGCTGCTTTATTAAAGAATCGAAGGATGTAAAATGGATTGAAATGGACACGCGCTCACCGCAAAATATTACAACTTTTATCGCCCAGCCTGCTTTTGTGGCTGACCAGCTCAAGGAGAAATTTTTTCACTCAAAAAAGGCGGTTGTGCTAACATCAGCCACTTTATCAATCAATAAATCGTTTGATTATATCATGAAAGAACTTGGACTTGACCCTGTTTCAACTGATCAAATGACGATATCTTCTCCTTTTCAATACAAAGACCAGGTTCAGCTTTTCATTCCTGAAGACTTACCGGAAATAAATACTGTGACATTAGATGATTATGTGATTGCGATTACCGAACATATCATCACAATAGCTGAGGCAACAAAAGGTAGAATGTTAATCCTTTTTACAGCATATGACATGCTAAAGAAAACGTATGAGTTAATTAAGGAAAGCGGATTTCTTAATGAGTACGTCCTCATTGCGCAAGGAATTACGAGCGGCAGCCGTACAAGGCTGACGAGGAATTTTCAGCGCTATGATAAGGCCATTTTACTAGGGACCAGCAGCTTTTGGGAAGGGGTGGATATACCCGGTGAGGATCTCTCCTGTCTTGTTATTGTAAGGCTTCCATTTAGTCCGCCTGATGAACCGCTGACAGAAGCAAAATGCCAATTGATAGTAAATCAAGGCGGTAATGCCTTTACCGAATACTCGCTGCCTGAAGCAATCCTCCGCTTTAAACAAGGATTTGGCCGATTAATTCGGACGGAAAAAGACCGTGGGATCATGTTTGTTTTTGATAGAAGGATTGTAACAACCAAATACGGTAAATCCTTTTTAAAATCAATACCCGCTATCCCAATAAAAAAAGGGACAATGGATGAATTAGTGAAGTTTATTCATACTTGGTTATGATAAAAATTTGGAAAATTACACATGCTAAATAATAGGAGGCGTGTGTATGAAAATATTGCTTATGATAATAGCCATATTTATTCCAAGCACCTTAATTGCAAAGGCCGAAACGTCTATATCTAGTCAAGTTGAGAAAATTGATTTAAATATTAAGGAGCATGAAGCCGCGGTGACGTTTTTGGGCCTTTCTACAGGAGAAGCGACACTTGTCCAAGGACCAAATAATGAAAATATTTTGATAAACGCTGGCGGGAAAGGAACGAAAGCAGAATTAGAAGGCTTGCTTTCCGTTTATAATGTAAAAAAAATTTCTACCTTAATCCTAACAAATGATGAACAGGAACTGTCGTACAAAAAAATTAACCAATTAATTACGAAATATAACATAAAAGAAATCATCACTCCACCAGAATTTTTGGTTCGGTTAGAAAAAAATTTAGATCCATCTCTTCCAATTTCGTTTATTTCATGGGGAGAGGGTACAAGAAAAGAAATTCTCTCTGAGATGACTGCTGAAGTTCAATTCGTCGGAAATGGACCAAATGAAGGAATGGATTTAATGCTAAATTTTTTCAAGCACAATATTTTTTTGATGACTTCATTCAGCCATCGTGCTGAACAAACATTTTTATCGAAAAACCTTAAAGATGTCAATGTTTTTAAGATTCCTATCAATAATATGGAAGCATCCTTCTCAGATCAATTAATTCAAAATCTTAATCCGCAAGTATCAATTCTTTTTACAGAGAAGGGACATCAACCGAAAACAGATTTACTTCATGATTTGCATGGTATATGGTCAGAAGTGTATTTTACAAAAAAACACGGGACGGTAACAATTAAATTTACTGAATCCAATTATGAGGTCATCACCATCCCTGTAGAGGTGGAGGAATAATTCCTAACGTTCATGAAAAAATTCATTTAATTTAGTTAAGATTTGAGCATATCGTGTTTTATCCTGTTATAATAATTAAAAAGATTCTGCACAAGTAGCGTTATGGTAGAAGAAGGAGAAGTATGAATGGAAAGTAAAATTGAAGTTTTATCAACAGTAAAAATCCAATACAGTTCAGATTTATATAAAATTGTTGATGCCCTTAATCGAACTTTAAAACAAAAGGACCTCATGTTTGGACTGGCACTTGACCAAAAAGACCAAAATAAAGCAGTATTCACCATATATCGTACATAAAGAAGTGAAATGAAATGAAAAAATGGATTGTTTTTCTCGTATTGTTCGTAGTCGCCATCATTGGAATGTTAATAAAAGTATATTTTTCTTCAGTAGAACCCGTAAAAGCTGCGGAACAAAAAGCTGTCACGCTTGCGAATAAAGAGGTTCAAATGAAAGAAGTGCAAGATTTTCATATTTACAATGGATTAGAGACAATAAATGTGATTGAAGGGAAAAATAAAAAAGGTGAGAAAATCATCGTATGGATCCCTGATAAGAGTAAAAAGGTTATTGTCAAAAAAGCCAAAAATGGATTATCAAAAGAAGAGGCTATTCAAAAACTATTGCAAGAAAAAAAACCTAAAAAGATTATTTCAGTGCGGTTGGGAATGGAAAAAAATATTCCATTATGGGAAATTTATTATCGTTCTGAAAATAATTTAATAAATTATTATTATGTTCACTTCGAAACTGGTGAGTGGCTAAAAAAAATTGAAAATCTATAGAATGGTTGGAGAACGGAGGAAAAGGAATGGCAGTGAAACTAGCAGACCGGGTGATGGCACTTACACCTTCATCAACGTTAGCCATTACGGCAAAAGCTAAAGAATTAAAGGAACAAGGGGAAGATGTCATCGGTTTAGGAGCGGGTGAACCTGACTTTAATACACCACAGCATATATTAGATGCTGCCTTTCAATCAATGAACGCTGGGTATACAAAATACACTCCTTCCGCAGGATTGCCTGCATTAAAACAAGCGATTATCAAGAAGTTTGAACAGGATCAAGGATTAACCTTTAGGCCTAATGAAATCATTGTAGGGAATGGGGCTAAACATGTTCTTTATACTTTATTTCAAGTTCTCTTAAATGAAGGTGATGAGGTTATCATTCCATCTCCCTATTGGGTAAGCTATCCAGAACAAGTGAAATTAGCAGGCGGTGTCCCTGTTTATATCGAGGGGCATGAACAAAACCAATTTAAGATTTCACAGGAACAATTAAAACAAGCTATTACTGCCAAAACAAAAGCAGTCATTATTAATTCGCCTAGCAATCCTACAGGGGTCTTATATACAGCTGAAGAACTTTTGGAATTGGGCAAAATTTGTCTTGAGGAAGATATTCTCATTGTCTCCGATGAAATATATGAAAAACTTGTATACTTTGGTGCAAAGCATGTTTCGATCGCAGAACTTTCACCGGAACTCAAAGAACAAACCATCGTTATTAATGGTGTTTCCAAGTCCCATTCGATGACAGGGTGGAGAATTGGCTATGCTGCGGGAAATAAACAGATAGTAGAGGCGATGACAAATCTTGCTAGTCACAGTACATCAAATCCAACAACAACTGCTCAATATGCAGCTATAGCCGCCTACAACGGCCCGCAAGAGCCAGTTGAAGAAATGCGTCAAGCATTTGAAAAAAGATTAGAAATCATTTATGATAAATTGGCTGCCATTCCTGGAGTTACTTGTGTGAAGCCGCAGGGGGCCTTCTATTTGTACCCAAATGTTAAGCAGGCAGCAGAAATGACTGGATTTAATCATGTCGATGACTTTGTGGAAGCCCTGCTTGTAGAAGCAAAAGTAGCGGTTATTCCAGGGTCTGGATTTGGAACACCAGATAACATTCGTCTATCATATGCAACATCGCTTGAACAGCTAGAAAAAGCAGTAGTAAGAATTCACCAGTTTGTAGAATCAAAGATTCAAGGATAATGGTCATATAAGAATTTCTTTTTTGATTGAACAACAAAAAGTCTGCATTGCAGGCTTTTTAATTTCCTTTCCAATTCTGGATGCCTAATTCTCTTACTCGAATCGATGGTTCGTGTTATACTAATCAGGAGGTGTCCTTTGATGAAATCAAATATTTTAGCATGGATCCATGAAGGGAATATTACTATTCCGGCGTTATTGTTCTCGGAATATCGTAACTTAAATTTAAACGAAACTGAACTTGTTCTTTTATTGAATATTCTTACTTTCATAGAAAAAGGGAATGAATTTCCTACTCCTGAAGAGCTTTCTGCACGGATGACTGTTTCCATTTCGGATTGTAATGAAATGCTCAGAAGGCTGATCCAAAGAGGATTTATTGAAATCATTGATCAATATTCGCATGATGGAATTCGTTTTGAGAAGTACTCAGTGAAATCGTTATGGGAAAAACTTATTGACCAGTTCATGATAAATAATAAAGCCACTAAAGAAATTGATAAACAAGCTGAAGAAACTAATCTTTATACTTGTTTTGAGAAGGAATTTGGCCGGCCCTTATCTCCGTTTGAATGTGAATCCCTTGGGATGTGGATGGATGATGATCACCATGATCCTGTCATCATTAAAGCTGCCCTTCGTGAAGCGGTTATGTCCGGAAAATTAAACTTTCGCTATATTGATAGAATCCTTTTTGAATGGAAGAAAAATGGAATAAAAACCATCGAACAAGCGAAAAACCATGGCCTTAAATTCCGTCAAAAGCAAACGCAAAAAGTAAATGTCAAGGATGATGTTCATCATCCTGCAGTCCCCTTTTATAATTGGTTGGAGCAATAAGCAGCGGGAGAACCTTCTCTCGTTTTCTTTTATTTTTGTAGCATGTGAGGTGATAGGTTTGCTGAATAATACACAAATCCGTTATTGTTTAGATGAAATGGGTAAAATGTTCCCAGAAGCCCATTGTGAGTTAAACCATTCGAATCCATTTGAATTGATCATAGCCGTATCGTTATCGGCGCAATGTACCGATGTGCTTGTTAATAAGGTGACCAAGGAATTATTTAAAAAATATAAAACACCACAAGATTACTTAATGGTTCCGCTTGATGAGCTTCAAAATGATATCCGATCCATCGGACTTTACCGAAATAAAGCTAAAAACATACAAAGTCTTTGCCGGATGGTTCTTGATGAATATGACGGGGAGATCCCAGTGGACAGGGATGAGTTGACTAAGCTGCCGGGTGTAGGAAGGAAAACGGCCAATGTTGTTGTCTCGGTTGCCTATAACATTCCCGCAATCGCAGTTGATACACATGTAGAGCGTGTGAGTAAACGTCTCGGGATTTGCCGCTGGAAGGATTCCGTTTTAGAAGTGGAAAAAACCTTAATGAAGAAGGTTCCGAAAGAGGAGTGGTCGGTAACCCATCACCGCTTGATCTTTTTTGGCCGCTACCATTGTAAAGCTCAAAATCCCCAATGCTCAAGCTGTCCATTATTAGAGTTATGCCGAGAAGGCAGGAAAAGGATGAAAGGTAAGGTTATTGTCAATGGATAATCCAGCTGAGAACGTTTCTACTTTACTGAAAGAATGGGAAGACGTTAAGATACGACTTGAGCAATTATTTCGTGAACGTGACCAGAAAAACGCTAAAGGATGGATGGAAAAGGGGATTGCCTTATTCATTCAATTTTTATATTACACAAATGAAGAGTCAAGCACACCCAGTGATTCGATACCCTTTCAGCAGTTTTATTTTAAACCGGTTAATATTGAAGAAAGATTAGGCTTTATTATGGCTAGGCCCGGATTATACCATTCATACCGACAGCTTTCGGAGCTAATGGTCGAACAAGAAAAGCTATTCGTAAAAAAGACAATCGTAAAAAAATCGTCTAGGCCCTAATCCTAGACGATTTTTTTATCGATATAATATTTTTAAGTTCCCGGTGGTGATTCCGGTCCCTGCCCTTCAGAAGGGTTTCCAGGAATGGTAGCGGGAGGGAGTGTTCCTCCTTGATCGCCGCCATTGCTATTGCCATTGCCGTTGTTATTGCCGTTCCCATTGTTATTGCCGTTACCATTACTGTTCCCGTTACCATTGCCGTGTTGCTCTTCTTGGTCTTTTTCTTTCTCAGGCTTTGGAATTTCAATGGATGTTGAAACAGAGTCACTCTTTTTATCACCGCTGAGCGCCACGATGGTAAAGGTATATTTTTCGCCGGGATTTGCTGGAATTGTCAAGCTGTTTTCGGTTTGAACGGTATGTTTCGGACCGGATCCGTTATCAACGTTAATATCAAATTGAATATTTTCGTTTGCAGCATTATTATAATCCCACGTTAAAACGATATTCTTATTTGCTTCATCATATTTAGCCGTTGGATTGGCAGGTGCCTCAAGCTTATTATATTTTTCAGAAACCCTTTTAGGCGCATGCCCTTTTACGGCATATTCAATACTCACTTCACTATCTGGTGTAAATTCACTGGCCAGAACTGCGGGCATCGAGCCCTTTTCAACTCTGACCTTTTGAACACTATTTGGCATGGTGAAATCAGGTGTATCGATATCCTTTGATACATAAGCCATTAAATTTTTAAATAGTAATTGGGCGATTCTTTGATCCTCGACCCTTGTTATTGGCGTTTTCCGATTCTCATATCCTGTCCAAATGGAAGCCGTGTAATTAGTTGTTAAGCCAGTGAACCATGCATCTGGTACTGCACTCTTATTGATGTTCCACTTTTGCATTTCATCAGCTGTATAGTTTGTCGTTCCTGTTTTTCCGGCAATCGGAAGACCAGGTACTTTAGCTCGTGTTCCGGTACCAGGAGAAACAAGAACACTCTTCATCATATCAGTTATCATAAAGGCAGTAGAATCCTTCATCACGACTTTTGGTTCCGGTGTATTGCTTAGTACAGTACCGTCACGGAGTGTAATTTTCTTGACAGCATGTGGTTTTGTGTAAAAACCGTTATTTCCAAATGCACTATAAGCCCCCGCCATTTGAAGCGGGGATACACCCGTTTCAAAGCCGCCGATTGCGTAGGATTCATAAATTTCTTTCAAAGGAATACCAAGACTTACGGCAAAGTCCTTCGCTTTATCCAAGCCAACCTGCTGCAGGGCTTGAACTGCAGGGGTATTTCGAGATAATTGCAAGGCAGTTCTAATCGTCATAGGCCCTTTATATGATTGATCCCAGTTACCAAACTTTTTCCCGGAGGAATAGGTAATTGGCTTATCTTCAATCATTTCATACGTACCCCAATTTAAATATTCAATCGCTGGGCCGTAATCAAGGACAGGCTTGATCGTTGATCCAGGCTGCCTCCTAGAGTCGATTGCATAGTTAAATCCGCGCTTGACTTGTTGGTTCCTTCCGCCGCCAATCGCACGGATTTCCCCTGACTTTGTATCCAAGAGGGCAATCCCCGCTTGGAATGCCTCATCGGGGTAGTTAACGATATCAGATGAATTGAGCATATTATAAACATAGGTTTGGGCATTTTTATCTAATGTCGTTTGGATTGTCAACCCATCTGTAAAAATATCAAAATCAGTTGTTTCTTTAACTTCATCAATAACAGCATCGACAAAGGAATCGAAGGGTTTTTCATCAACCTTACGCTGGTCTTCTTTCAAAACAGTCGATGCAACAGAAACCTGTTTAGCATCTTCCATTTCTTGTTTTGAAATAAATCCATGTTGCTCCATTAACGTTAAGACAATATTTCGTCTTTTTTCTGCTAAATCTGGATGTGTGAAAGGATTATAATTATTCGGGCTTTGCGGCATCCCGGCAATTTGCGCAGCTTCAGCCAGTGTTAAATCCTTTAACGGTTTTCCGTAATAGATTTTTGCTGCAGTGGCGAGTCCATGACTGTTTTGCGATACATATACCTTGTTTACATACATTTCAAAAATTTGATGTTTTGTGTATTTTTGTTCAAGTTCATATGAAAGCCATGCCTCTTGAACCTTCCGTTTTAATGTCTTTTCTTGTGTTAAAAATGCATTTTTGACCACCTGTTGTGTGATCGTACTGCCGCCTTCCGCACCGAAGCCACGCTGGAAATTAGCCAAAACAGCACCGCCGAGACGAATGGGGTCTATCCCATGGTGTTTGTAAAATCGATAGTCCTCGGTCGCTAATACTGCATTTTCAAGTACCTTTGGTATATCTTTATAGTTTACATATTCGCGATTAACCGCACCAACTTCAGTAATCAGGTTTTGATCTTTATCTAAAATCTTTGAAGGGATTGGATCTTTTAATAATTTCGGATCAAGTTTTGGAGCATCCTTTACCATAAAGGCGAAAGCACCAACTCCTGCCAGGATACCAACGATCCCAAGAACAACAAGACTAAGAAAGATTTTCTTGAAAATCCCACCGGATTTTTTCTTGGCTTTTGTTTTTGGCTTGCCTTTGGATTGGAGTTTCTTTCGGCGCTCCTCTCTTGATTGATATTGTTCAGACATTATAAAATTCCTTCCTTTCTAACCTTCTCTCATTTATCAAAAGAAGCTTAAAGTGTATCTATTATTTTAATATAGTCAATTCTTGGCTGAAATCCAAGTGGAATGTGATGACCTTTCAGTTCAATTTCCTCTTTTGTAATGGATTTTCTGCCCCCATTCAGCATTCTTTCCCAATATACCAGTAAGTGCTTAGCTTCAAGCAAAAAAACCTGCTCAAATCGTGTAAAACGGAGAATTACAAAGCAAATACCTCCCTGATTCATCACTTCTTCCATATGCTGCACTTGGTGTTGATGGAAATTTTTTAATGGAAAAGAGGTGGGGTTTTGTGTTTCCTTTGCTTCAAAATCAATATATTTTCCTTTATAAACTCCGTTATAATCAGTCGTCGAAGCTAGTTTAAAATAGGCCTCTTTAATAACAGCTGCACTTCGATTTGGATAATCCACCTGGACAATTTGAACCGGCGTTGGTTTCTTGTGGATGACTGCTATTTTTCTTTCTCGGTAGAATTCATTTGTTTCATTTAAATCTTCCTCAAGTGTCATACCCCTATTACTATAGGAACCATTTTTTTTATTTTTTATCTTAATGTCAGTCACAGGTTCTTTTGGTTTATACTTTTTTCCATTTGGATAGTTAAGATTCATGTTTTGCACCTCTCAAACTATTCCTTATCATATCAAATCTTGGCAAGATTGGGGTGTATAAAATACATTCGTTTACACACTCTAATAACAATTGTACCGCGAATGCCAAATTTAAGCATGATTCATTTTTCGTAAAACGGGTTGAATCCATATTACTCAAACTCTACTAAACATGTAAGGGAAGATAAATATGAATATGAATCATCTTACAATACAGGAACAAACAATCATCCGTCAAATTCTATCTGAAACGAATAAAAAAAATATTGATAATATCTCGAGAACGGATGCCTACTTTACTTTTTTTAAAAAGAATCCGGAAATTATTTGGTCCTTTCTTGCAAGTATGGTTTCAAGAAATGGGGGATGGAATATGTGTGATCTTGAAGGATCCATTTTCCCCCACCTTTTAGATGCCAAGATCAGAAAACAACTTTTTCTTACATATGAGCGGGCCAATTGGCTCATTTTCCATGATGTATTCCCACAGTTATTGCTCTATCAATATTCGACGAAAATAAATCGCCCAATGTTTCATTTACTTCCCTATTTCAATGTTTCAGTCTTTATTCAAAAAGAATGGAAGCGGTATTGGAAGGAAAACGATCGAAAACGGCTGACGACAGCATTGATCATTAATGAGCAAAATGTGATTCAAACTCCTGTCATTGAACATCCCGTCTATAATAAAAAGGTATTTCATTCCATGTTTTTTTCCTTTCAAGACTGGCTTCATTTTAGTTGTGTCCTGTTCCCAACATGTGGAGGGGAAGTTTATGGCGCTAGTGTAAATGGCTTTAAATCTCTCTCTAAGAGGATTAACTTAGGGAAGAGACTGGCAAGTATACTTTTCCATCCTAGGCTGTTTCCTTGTTTTCTGGAATTTGCTGAAAAGACCCCGCATACGGGTTCAAGATATGATTACGAACAATATTTTAAAATAAGGAGCGTTCGCAAAACACCGCTGCTCCGCACAAGCTTTCCTGTTATAGCCCATCACCGGCATACGTATGAGGATTGGAGCAAACATCGAAATGTATCTCCTGCTTGGTTGTATGTCTCCGCCCGCCATCGTCACCCCATTCATCTTACAGATTGGTACTTTGCGAAATCAAACCAGCTTCAATTTTTACTTGCGCTTCAAAAAGTGTTTGAGTTGAAAAAGTGGGAATGACAAAAAGCAAGGGATGGGAACCCTTGCTTTTGTCTGTATTGTTCATTATGTAGAAGGACGATCTGGACCTTCCATTTTTTTATCACCGTAGCCTACTCTTTTTTCTGCTTCAGATTGTGTTTGTTTATTGGTTTGTTTTTTCTTTTTTGACATCAAAACCACCTCCAATACTAGCTTGTGCGCTTTTCTATTTTTTCATGCGAAATTATATTTTTGTCGAAATGTAAAAAAGTGGGGTGCAAATTGACACTTTCTTTGGCGAACTTCTTCTAGTTTTGTCAAGTGTGAAGGAAGCTAGTAAAAGAAGAAGAATTATACCTTATAGAAAATCGCGAGGAGGGTTTTATAAATGAATAAGCCATTGTCCGAAAAGGAAAAACTGCTTACAATGCTGACAGGAATATACGATCAATTAGAAGAATTGGAGTCAGTTCTCGAAGCATCATTCTCCGACCTTCGCAATAGTTTGAACAGGGAGGAACAAGGAAAATTAACTGTACCTGTTCAAAAACTATCTGACATTGAAAAGAAAATAGCCAATGTAAACCAATCCGAGGAAATTTCTGATTCCAGCCTGAACCAAGTTTCAAAATCATTAAAACTTGAATTAGGTTTTTAATTACAGCTAAAATGATACTATTGAATGAGAGTAGCAGACAAAACTTTGCTACTTTTTTATTTTTGATTTAGAAAGGAATACAATGATGTCTGAAAAAATTCTCCACCTAACAGAAAAACTTTTACAGTATAACCATTTATTTTTGAAGTACTATCAAGAGGGAAGAGAGACAGGAATTAAACATGATTTTCATGATTTCATTAAACCTTTTGCGAATGAAGTAAAGGAAATAAATGATGAGTGGAAAAGAGCAATGAAAAAATGGCTTTCCGTGACAAATTATAAACATTTGCATTTGAAGCAAATCGACACGACATCCGAACATATCGAACAGCTCTCAATTCAAGCGTTTTTTTCAGAAACTAGCAAAACAAGGTTTTTAAATTCCCAACGTACGGTTGAATTTTTTCTGCATGAAATAGTAAAAGAAGTTACTAAATAGAAAAGAGATGCCATACGTGCATCTCTTTTTACATAGTTAAGAATGTTTGATGAGGGAGTTTTCATTTTCGGTATTAGGTATTACCGCGCCTTGATATTCAAGTTCACGGACAAGAAGGCGATATTCTTTAATGCTAATTTCATTATGAATGTACGCTTTCTTAGCAAAATCCATTAATGCATTAACGTCATCAGTGTTGTAATCCCGACTTTGATTAAATTTGCTTTTTAATTCGCGAATGTCCATAAATAGCTCCTCCTTCATCATTTTTCCTATCGTACCACGAAATAAATGGATTTTTAGTTTTTATAATATTGAAACTTTAGACAAAATTCCTCATAATTAGACATTGACAATAGTTTTAAAATAATCACCTTTCATTTCAAACCTTCATAATCTGTAATAGAGATATTTGTGGAGGAGATGTTTGCCCATGTTTGGTAAGAAAAGACCAAATCATTACGTTAATTACGGATACTCGGGGCAAATGATGCACCAAGTTCCAATGGATCAACAATGGAATCAGCAGCATTTTTTAAATCGTAATCAACCAATTCCATATCAATCGATGCTCCCAAATTATGATTGGATGGCCTTCCAACAACAAAACCCTTACTACCCGCAAGGTGTGCAGCCGTATGCTCAAAACTATCAACCTGGATCCATTCCGCAAAATGTGCCATACCCAAATCAGCAGAATTCGCAAAAGGATTCACAGTTTCTTTTTCAAAACCCGCTGCAGCCTAAGGATGATATGATTCAACAACAGGCCTATATGCCAATGAATGGGTATCCCATGATGAACCCGTACCCAAAACAAAGTATGCTTTATAAGCAGCCTGGCGGAATGAAATCAATAATGAATTCCTTCAAGTCACAGGACGGATCTGTCGATTTAAATAAAATGGTCAATACAGCTGGTACAATGATGAATGCAGTCAATCAAGTTTCATCCCTTGTCAAAGGTTTTGGAGGATTCTTTAAAGCGTAAATAGAAAAGACGGCTATCAAAGCCGTCTTTTTAACATGTACTTGATATTGTCTGTTAATCTTCAATTTCAATTACTTTTCCTTTCACTTGGGGGATGCGGATTTGTAATAAGCCATCACGGTAGGTTGCCTTCACCATTTTTTCATTTATTGCATGTGGAAGGGAAATGGTTCTTGATGATTGTTGTCGAATAAATTTACGTTGGAAAACTTGGGTTTGGTCGTTTTCTTCCGTTTCTAACTCATTATTTTCAACAGAAATGGTTACATAGTTCCCAGTAATATTTAAATTGATTTGTTCTCTTTTTACTCCTGGAAGTTCTGCTGTAATAATATATTCCTTTCCTGTTTCAACTGTTTCTACGGGAAAACCTGCCGAAACAGGAAATGGAGTTTTGAAAAGATCATCAATCGATTGTAAAAATCCTCGGACCGGTTTTTCAGTGAAGAAATCGTTCATCGTTTTTACTAAATCACGAAATGGTTCAGGTATCTGCTTTTTAGGGTTATTTTTATCACTCGGAATCATGGATGACATCATTATTCCCTCTCTTTCCATTATTTCACTTTTTATCATATGCGGATGAACCTGGATAAGTGCCGTCAAATTGCTTAACAAAAACACCGCAGCATCCAGCGCTGCGGTGTTAAAGTTAAATTAAGTTAATTTCCTCCATAAGAATTTCAACATCGACAATCATGTTTCCATCCTCATCTACTTCGATTAACTCATCTTTTTTCATTTTTGTTAACGTTCGGCTTATCGTTTCTCTTGTTGTTCCAATCATATTAGCAAGATCCTTGTTGGTGAATTCTGACTTGAGAAGGATCGTGCCATCCTCTTGCTCCATCCCATGTTTTTGCGCAAGCCTGATGAGAAGCTTAACGATTTGTTCATATGTGTTATTAAGAATTTGTTCTTCAAGTCGATCTTGCAAATCGACGATTTTCTCACCAAGTACCTTAAATACCTTGATGCAAAGCTCAGGATTTTCAAGTAGCACCGATTCAAATTTTGATATGGGAACAGCAATAAGTGTTGACGGCTCAAGTACTTCGGCATATGCAGGATAATCACCTTTTCTGAAAAAGCCTACATGCGGAAACTTTTCACCTTTTTTTGCGATGGCAACGATTTGTTCTTTACCATTAACATCACTTTTGTAGATTTTGATTTTTCCATCATAAATAAAATAAACATTCTCCAACGGATCACCTTGAAGAAAAACATGGCTTTGTTTTTTCCAATCTCTCGTAATTGCGATATCAGCAATCTTCGTCATTTCAAAATCGTTTAATTCTCGAAAAAGGGTGAAAACTGCGAGTACCCTTTTAATTTCTTCTATTTTCATTCAATCACCTTCAAATTTATTTCAGTTATCATCTATTGTAACAAAAATTTCGGCAATAGTTTCATTTCATTCATGTTATTTTGCAAAAATGTGATTGGAAGAATGTTCCGGTTCCTTTAAAATAAAAAATTTTGTCTTTTTCCTTTAATAACGAACGTTTATTCGCTAAAATAATAGTATGAGGTGAGGAAGATGAAGTTAAGAAAAAGCCTTCAAGAAATATTGAATGAATTAAAAATAAATGATGAATTTAAAGAGAATATTGTCACGTGGCAGACAATTGAGGAAAAGCCGGCTAATGTGGTGCCGTTTCCAATAGACTTACATCCGCTTTTAAAAAAATCCCTTCATAGTAAAGGAATTGAACAGCTGTATACGCATCAAAAAACAGCTTATGAGAAAATTACTGAGGGGAAAAGTATCGTAGCGGTAACCCCGACGGCCTCAGGGAAAACACTTTGCTATAATCTCCCAGTTTTGCAAACTATTCTTGCAAATCCCGAGTCTAGAGCCCTTTATATGTTTCCAACTAAAGCCCTAGCCCAGGATCAAAAGAGTGAAATAAACGAAATAATTCAAGCTGCGGGTGTTGATATTAATAGCTATACGTATGATGGGGATACACCGGCTACTATCCGTCAAAGGGTGCGAAGAGCCGGGCATGTCGTCATTACTAATCCAGATATGCTTCATTCCGCCATATTGCCGCATCATACAAAATGGGTATCACTATTTGAAAATTTAAAATTTGTCGTTATTGATGAGCTCCATACGTACCGTGGTGTATTTGGCAGCCATGTTGCAAATGTGATTAGAAGACTGAAACGAATTTGCCAATACTACGGCAGCAATCCAGTATTTATTTGTACATCCGCAACGATTGCAAACCCGTTAGAACATGCTGAAACCTTAACGGAAGAAAAAATGTGTTTGATAGATAATAACGGTGCCCCTAGCGGGACAAAGCATTTTCTCTTCTATAATCCGCCAATTGTCAATAAGCCGTTAAATATCAGAAGAAGTGCCACCCTTGAGGTTCGAAAAATTGCCGGTGAACTATTAAAAAATAAAATTCAAACGATTGTGTTTGCGAGAAGCAGGGTTAGAGTTGAAATCATTCTTACCTACCTGCAAGAATTAGTGAAAAACCAATTAGGTCCAAAATCAATCATGGGATATCGTGGCGGATACCTTCCTACAGAAAGAAGAAAAATTGAAAAAGGCCTGCGTTCAGGAGATATTTATGGCGTTGTCAGTACGAATGCACTTGAGTTAGGTGTCGACATTGGTCAGCTGCAGGTTTGCATTATGACAGGCTATCCTGGGACAATTTCCAGTGCGTGGCAGCAAGCCGGCAGAGCCGGAAGAAGGCATGGGGAAGCCCTGGTCATAATGGTGGCCAGTTCAAGTCCACTGGATCAATATATTATTCAAAACCCGGATTACTTTTTTAATAAAAGCCCAGAAACAGCGAGAATTAATCCTGATAATCTTATTATTTTAATTGATCATATGAAATGTGCGGCCTATGAGCTCCCATTTAAGATGGATGAGCAGTTTGGGAATGTGGAAACGGATGAATTGCTTGAGTATTTAACAGAGGAGCGAATCCTTTACCGTAATGGAGATAAGTGGTATTGGATGAATGATTCTTTCCCGGCACATAACATTAGCTTACGCTCTGCTTCACAGGAAAATGTCATTATCGTTGATCAATCAGATGTGGCAAATGTAAAAGTCATTGGTGAAATGGATCGCTTTTCTACGATGACGCTTCTCCATGACGAAGCAATTTATTTACATCAAGGTACCCAGTTCCAGGTAGAAAAACTGGATTGGGAGGAGAAAAAGGCATATGTTCGAGAAGTAGATGTCGACTATTATACCGATGCTAATTTAGCTGTTCAATTAAAAGTGTTAGAGGTAGACAAGCTTCTGCCGCTTGCGGAAGCGGAAGTCGGCTATGGGGATGTTAGCGTTAGGACGATGGCTACAATTTTTAAAAAAATAAAATTCGAGACACATGAAAACATTGGGTCAGGCCCGATTCATCTTCCAGAAGAGGAGCTTCATACGAGTGCAGCATGGATTTCATTGAATAAGCCGCTAGCAGAATTGGGACATGAGCGATTGGAGCAGGGGCTTGTTGGAGCGGCCCATGCCCTAAATCATATTGCTCCCCTTTTTGTAATGGCTGACCCACAAGATATTCATGTCATCC
Organism: Neobacillus sp. NPDC097160; assembly: GCF_044762155.1. Lineage (NCBI taxonomy): Bacteria > Bacillati > Bacillota > Bacilli > Caryophanales > Bacillaceae > Neobacillus > Neobacillus sp. NPDC097160. The sequence continues at coordinate 216,254 of NZ_JBIWDU010000003.1, forward strand.
CGCAAGTGAAAGCTGACCATAATGAAAAGGCTTCGATTTTCTTTTATGATCGATATCCAGGTGGAATTGGTTTAAGTGAAAAAATTTATAGCGGGATATCGGAAGTATTTACTGAAACGAAAAAAATGATTAATCGGTGCCAATGTGAGTTTGGGTGCCCCTCATGTATTGGCGCAGACACTGTAGGTGAAACGGCCAAAAAAGATGCCTTGAAAATTATTGATACGTTCTTACACCCTTCCAACCCGGATAAGGAAGTGCTGCAATGTCATTAAAAGGTAAGTTGAATCGCTTAAAGCCTCATTTATCAGTCAATCGTGCGCCTGAACAAATTGATCATTATTCTAAGCCACACTTGATTGAAGTGCCATTCCGCGAAAAATGGGAAGAAAAGAGTGTTTTACCGTATTTTATGGATAATGATTATTGCCTTATAAGGGAAGTGAAATATCCCCTATCGCAGCAGCATGGGCACTATTACTTTCGAGACCTTTTAACCGCTGTGAATATTTGGAATAAGCAGCCATTTAGTCACCCCTTATCCGCAGAAGGACATCAAGTAGAGGAATTATTCTTTTTTGATACAGAAACAACCGGACTTGGCGGCGGGGTAGGAAACACGATTTTTATTCTTGGCTATGCCAGTATTTCCGGTGATCAACTAATCGTTAGACAGCACATCTTGCCGCATCCGGGTGCAGAGGTTCCTTTATACCAAAGTTTCTTGGAAAAAGTGAATTATCGCACGCTAGTCACGTACAATGGAAAATCGTTTGACTGGCCGCAAGTGAAAACAAGACATACACTTGTAAGAGAGCATGTACCAAAGCTGCCGGCGTTTGGGCATTTTGATCTTTTTCATGCAGCAAGAAGGCTTTGGAAACATAAATTAGACCGGATGAAATTAGCAATTGTTGAAAAAGAGGTTCTAGGGGTGGAAAGAGTAGATGATATTCCCGGCTTTTTAGCCCCGATGATCTATTTTGATTTTATTGAAAATAAACATCCTAAAGGCATGCTTGGGATACTAAAACATAATGAAATTGACATTTTATCGCTCGTTACCTTATATACCCATCTAACTTTTCAACTTTGCGGGATAGATCGGAATCAAACACGGCCTGAAATCTATGAAGTTGGGCGTTGGTTTGCCACATTGGGAGAAAAAAAAGAAGCGGAAAAAGTTTTAAGTAAACTTGCCATAGGTATGGATGCTACCGCCTACCAGGCAAAGCTCCTTTTGGCTTATCAACACAAAAAAGAACGCAATTGGGAAATTGCGAGAAAATTATTCCATGAAGTTGTTGAATGTGAAGACGACCTAATGAGGGTAGAAGTATTTCTGGAGCTTGCAAAAATTTATGAGCATAGACTTATAGATTACCAGCTTGCAATTCATAACTGTCAAAAGGCGATTTTTCTGTTAACACAATCTAAAAACCAAATTAATATGAAAAGTCACATTACATTAGAACAGTTTGAAACAAGACTAAAGCGGTTAGAACGAAAATTTGCTAAATTTCCCGTGTAAGCGCAAAATTCGCCAAAATTACTTATATAAATGATTTTTTCGGCATTGTTCGATTAATTGTCACAAAATCTTAATAAATTTTTATTAAAAACCAGTATTTCCATATTGTCTATCCAAGTTGAAAAAGGTAAAATGTGAAATTGGATTGAGAAAAAACGACTTTAAAACCTTATGGAGCTGGTATTATGTATAAAGCGATTTTATTCTTATTTTTTATTGTCGTCTGTTTGACTGCCGTCGTTTTTACAAGCTTAAAAGATAGCTTTTATTCGATGTTATAAGGAAATCAGATGCAAGCCGTTAGCCCTAATAAATTTGATGAGCGAAAAATAGGTATTTTCCTTAGTACAAGAATAGCTCCTTCAACATAGGCTGTTAATGTAAACAGAATATTTGAAGGGAGAGTATAAAAATGTTTCTAGGATCTAATTTTGCGCCACCAATCGTCCACCCCACACAAGAGTTTGTGAACCATACGTTCTCAACAACGGTGGTGCCACATATTCATCCAACACACACAACTACGGTTAATCACCATATGTACCAGCATAAACATTATTGTCCGCATACAGAATCATGCTGTGAAGATGTATGTAATCAGCATATTAACTGCTGTAACCCTTGTGCACCAGGCTTTGGTATGGGAGGACCGGGTTATGGCGCAGGAGGCCCAGGTTTTGCAGGAGGCCCAGGTTTTGCAGGAGGCCCAGGTTTTGCAGGAGGCCCAGGTTTTGCAGGAGGCCCAGGCTTTGCAGGAGGCCCAGGCTTTGCACCAGGACCATTTATGGGTCCCCGACGGTAAATATTGAGATGTTAATTGCAAGGGCTTCATTGCCCTTGTTTTTTATTGTTATTTACTTTATGATATGCTTTTTTTAATAAAATGTTTGTCCTATTTTAAAAAATTTAACGTAAGGAGAAAGTTTTTGATTAAAGTGCTGACCATATCGGGTTATAAACCGTTTGAATTAGGTATTTTTAAAAAAGATCATCCATCTGTTTTTATTATTAAGGCCGCTCTCAAGAAGTCATTACTGCCTTTAATCGAGGATGGATTAGAATGGATTTTGATTAGTGGTCAATTGGGGGTAGAAATGTGGGCTGCTGAAGTTGTATTTGAATTGCAGAGAGAATTCCCACATTTAAAGCTGGCAGTTATTACTCCGTTTCTTGATCAGGAAGTATCATGGAATGAAGGAAACAAAGAATGGTACGAGTCTATTCTGGCTAGGGCGGATTACATTGATTCTGTTTCAAAAAGGGGATATGAGAAACCTTGGCAGTTTCGGTTAAAAAATCAATTTTTTATCGAAAAAAGCGATGGTCTCCTTATTCTTTTTGATCAAGAAAAGGAAGGAAGTCCAAAATATTTGTATGAGATGGCAATCCAATATCAAAAAAAACAAACCTATTCCATTGAGTTGATTACTTTTTACGACTTACAAATGATTGTGGAGGAAGAACAATATAAACAGTCTGATTTTTAAGGAATGTTTAGCTAGTTTATTCATATAATGAAATGATTTTACGATCTTTCATTTTTAAAAACAAAAGAAAATTGACAAAAGGACTTATTTTTGAAAAAATAATAGGTAACGATTGGCTAAACTTGAGGTGATTTGAATGTTGGCTGATAAAGTAAAATTAACAGCTAAGGATATTTTAGAAAAAGAGTTTAAGACCGGTGTCCGAGGTTATAAACAAGAAGATGTCGATAAATTTTTGGATTTAATCATTAAAGATTATGAAACGTTCCATCAAGAAATAGAGGATCTGCAGCAAGAAAACTTACGGCTGCGTAAACAGCTTGAGGACTCGTCAAAAAGACAGCCGGTGGCACAACCAGCTGGGACGACAAATTTTGATATTTTAAAACGGATATCCAATTTAGAAAAACATGTTTTTGGCAACAAATTGTACGATTAACAGTTTGTTCCTGGATTTCCTAATAAAAACCATTGAATAATCAGCAGGAAATACATATAATAGAAAAGTATCATTAATAACGTTCGGGTAATCGCTGCAATGAGCTTTACGCGAATTGTTGAGGAAAGTCCATGCTCGCACGGGCTGCGATGCCCGTAGTGTTCGTGCCTAGCGAAATCATAAGCTAGGGCAGTTGGGTTTATACCCAGCTGACGGCCGGGAAAATACCTAAGTCCTTAAGGGATATGGTATGAATACCTATAAAAGTGCCACAGTGACGTAGCCTTTCTAGAAATAGAAAGGGTGGAACGGGTAAACCCCACGAGCGAGAAACCCAAATAATGGTAGGGGCGCTTTCTTTGAGGAATTGAACGAGGAGAAGGACAGATTCCAATGCGAATCTGTAGATAGATGATTACCACCTAAGTACGAGACTAATTGTCGTTTGCAGTACTATGGTACAGAACATGGCTTACAGAACGTTATTAATGGGAATGTATGCTGGATATTTAACGGCTCTCCTGAGATGGAGAGCTTTTTTATTGGTAATAATTGCATTCCTTTGCTGGAATTTGTCAATAATGAAAGCGAATAAACAATCGTTCATGGAAATTATTTTCATACATACAATTGAATCATAAGATAGGGTGAAGATATGGGTAATTATCAAATAATAGCTACGGCAGCGATGGGGTTGGAAGCCTTAGTTGCTAAAGAGGTAAGATCGCTAGGATACGACTGTGAGGTTGAAAATGGAAAGGTTACCTATACCGGGGACGAAGCTGCCATTGCCCGCAGTAATTTGTGGCTTAGAACAGCTGACAGAATAAAGATCAAGGTTGGTGAATTTAAGGCCTTTACTTTTGATGAATTATTTGAAAGAACAAAAGCATTGCCTTGGGAAAAGTTCCTGCCTGAAGATGCAGAATTTCCCGTGATCGGTAAATCTGTAAAATCAAAGCTTTTTAGCGTTTCAGATTGTCAGGCAATCGTCAAGAAAGCTGTTGTTGAACGTCTGAAACAACATTATAAGCGGAGTACGTGGTTTGATGAAAATGGTGCCCTGTATCGGATTGAAGTAGCCTTGTTAAAGGATGTCGCGACTATTACGATTGATACGAGTGGTCAGGGGCTTCATAAGCGAGGCTACCGCATTGACCAAGGTGAGGCTCCGTTAAAGGAAACACTTGCAGCTGCCCTTGTGATGTTAACCAATTGGAAGGCAGACCGTCCGTTTATCGATCCTTTCTGCGGCTCTGGTACGATTCCTATTGAAGCTGCGATGATTGGTCAAAATATTGCGCCAGGCTTTAACCGGGAGTTTGTATCGGAAGGTTGGAATTGGATCTCTCCAAAGGTATGGAATGAGGCTCGGAATGAAGCTGAAGACTTAGCGAATTATGATCAGCCCATAGACATAACAGGCTCTGATATTGATCATCGGATGGTAAAGATCGCTCAAGAGAATGCCTTTGAGGCCGGGTTTGCTGATTTAATTCATTTTAAGCAAATGCAGGTGAGAGACATTTCAACAAGTAAGGAGTACGGGGTTATTGTCGGAAACCCCCCGTATGGTGAAAGACTAGGGGATAAAAAAGCTGTCGAGCATATGTATAAGGAAATGGGACAGGCATTTAGTAAGCTGGATACTTGGTCGATTTATATCTTGACATCGAATGAAGAGTTTGAGCAGTTTTATGGGAAACCGGCAACGAAGAAACGAAAGCTGTTTAATGGATTTATCCGAACAGATTTATATCAATATTGGGGAAAACGTCAGCCACGCGAAGATCAGCCAAACTAGATTATATGTTTATGGAAAAAAATTTGATGACGAGTGCTAATTAGCGGCGCTCTTCTTTTTTTGGAGGGAGATTATGCAGAATCGGATGCCGTTTGATGTTTCCAAAACTGAATCCTTTTATGACAAATTAGGTGAATGGATTGGCGACCTATTTTATGATATTTTGCCTGAAGCCGGCTTCGAGCTGAGGGATGAACAAATTTACATGGCTTTTCAATTGGAGAAAGCCTTCAAAGATAAAAAAGTAATGTTCGCTGAAGCAGGAGTTGGAACAGGGAAGACGATTGTTTATTTGCTTTACTCCATTATGTACGCAAGGTACACAAATAGGCCTGCTGTGATAGCCTGTGCCGATGAGACCTTAATTGAGCAGCTTGTTAAAAAAGAAGGCGATATTGCAAAGCTTGAGCATGTCCTTGGATTGAATATTGATGTTCGGTTGGCAAAATCACGGGATCAGTACCTGTGTTTAAAAAAGCTTGATCAGGTTAAAAATACCGATTTTTCAGATGAGATTTCCGATATTTATCAACAGCTGCCGGATTTTACCCACATGGGCGGCTCGATGCAGTCTTTTGAAAAGTACGGTGACAGACGAGATTTTCCTAATTTGTCTGATGAAATATGGAGCAGCGTCAATTGGGACACGCTTCAGGATTGTTTTTCCTGTGAAAAGCGCCATCGATGCGGTCTGACGTTGCACAGGGAATATTATCGACATTCAACGGATTTAATCATTTGTTCACATGATTTTTATATGGAGCATATTTGGACAAAGGAATCGCGTAAGCGGGAAGGGCAGCTGCCATTGTTGCCAGAGCATTCTTCCGTTGTTTTTGATGAAGGACACTTGCTTGAGTATGCTGCGCAGAAGGCTTTAAGCTACCGTTTTACCGATTATACGTTAGATACCTTGCTTACTAGGTTAATGGAAAATGAAGTGCGCGAGAAGACTTTGTACACGATAGAGGACGCACTGTTAGATAATGAAGCATTCTTCGATGCCATTTCACAATTCTCTGCACATGCGAAAGGCTCCGAAAAACAAATCATTACCAAGCATCCATTAGTTTTGAAGACATGCAGGAAGCTTCTTGCAACCTTGCAAGTTCTTGAAGAAGAGCTTGTTTTTGAAAGTGAGTTATATGTCATTAATGAATATGATTTAAAAATTGTTGAAGAGTATTTGGAGCAAATCACCTACTCGTTATCGCTTTTTCTGCAAGAATTGAACGGAATTACTTGGTTTGAAGAAAGTGGAGGAGAACGGACGCTTGTCATCATGCCGAAAATGGTCGAAGAGGTAATGCAGGAAGAGGTTTTCTCACAGAAAAAGCCGTTTATTTTTTCGTCTGCAACACTGTCGAATCAAAAGTCGTTCGACTATATAGCTAATAGTCTAGGTGTGAAGGAATACTTATCCTTTTCGGTTGCATCACCATTTGCTTATGATGAAAAGATGAAAGTCTACCTCCCACGGTTTGCAAAAGGAAGCATGAAAGATAAAATTAATTATCTTATCAAAGCGGTTAAGCAATCAGAGGGAAGGGCACTTATACTGCTAAATAATAAAGAAGAGTTGTCACATCTTAAGCAGAAACTGTCAGGAGTAATTTCTTATCCAGTTTATTTTGAAGGAGACGAAGAGATCAGCACACTTGTTTCGAAATTTCAAAATGAGGAGCATGCCATTCTATGTTCTATCCATCTTTGGGAAGGTCTTGATATTCCCGGAAGATCACTTGAAAATGTTCTAATTTTTTCACTTCCTTTCCCGCCAAACGATCCCGTTTTTACCGCTAAGAGAGATGGGGTAGAAAATCCATTCGCAGAAGTAGACTTACCCTATATGCTCCTTCGGCTGCGTCAGGGTGTAGGACGATTAATTCGGAGTGAAAAGGATCAGGGAACGGTTCATATCATGATAGATGAAGATATCGATTCTAACGTACTACAAAAGGTTACAGAAGCTCTTCCAACCGTGCCAAGAGAAGCCTAAATAATAATAAAAAAACGGAAGCGCTCTAAAACGAGTGCTTCCGTTTTTTACTATCTCATCCCTAAAAGGCTTTTTCCTGCCACTGACATTTTATCAGGTGACCAAGCAGGCTCCCAGACAAGATTGACCTCGACATTTCTCGTTTCCTCCATCCCTTCCACACAATAGCGGACACCTCTTGTAATGCTGTCATGAAGCGGGCACCCAGGCGTTGTCAGGGTCATCGTTATGGTAATATCTGCTTCATCAGTAATGCCAACTCCATAAATTAAGCCTAAATCAACAACGTTAATATTTAACTCTGGATCGTACACGCTTTTTAACTCTTCAAGGATTTTTTCTTCTAAACTCATGATAAACACCTCACTATTTTTTTAGAACTCTTAGAATACTGATTGCTATAATGATAAACATAATCGAAAGAACAAACTGTCCGATATTAAAAAGCATGACTGTTTTAAATGCCAGTGCAAAAAACACAATGACAACTGCAGTAATAAAGATCAAAAGGACAGGGGTAATGATTTTTTCATTCATCATTTCTTTCAATGAAGGAACTGGCGAGACAATGATGATTGTGAACGACCATGATCCAAGACCACTGTTATATCAGTTCATGATGGAGAGACCTGAGCAATTCTCTTGGGAATACCTTGAAGAAGGTCCGGAAACATGGAAAGTAGCTATTAATTTCCGGTACAAGTGTATTTGCTTAATACGAAGTCACTTAACCCTCTCTAACCATTTTACGACGAATATTTTATTTTCCAGGAAGCATCCTCTTTTCCCTATAAATATTTTACAACAGAAATCCTTTTCTGTTGTTTTTTTATCTCAATTTAAATCGTCCAATAACCATTTTTTCAGAAAAGTGTGATAAAATTTACCTGTTAGTTAAAAAGGGGGATTTCGATGAATGGTACTCAATTTGAAAAGGAATTTTTAGATTATGTAAAGAAAATGTCTGCTTACAATGAAGCACTGGGATTAATTTATTGGGATCTTCGAACAGGCGCTCCAAAGCAGGCGTTGGAGCAGCGGTCAGAAGTGATCGGCATGTTATCTTCCGAAGTCTTTAAAATGTCCACTTCCGAGGAGATGGCAGCATACATAGCAAATTTAACAAAACAGCCGCTGTCCGAAAGGACCACTAAAATCCTTGAAGAATGTAAAAAGGAATATGAACGAAACAAGAAAATCCCAGCTGAGGAATACAAAGAGTTTGTCATACTCCAATCAAGGGCTGAAAGTGTTTGGGAGGAAGCCAAAGAAAAGGCTGACTTTGCATTGTTTAGTCCATACCTAGAAAAGCTGGTGGCGATGACAAAACGGTTCATCAGCTATTGGGGTCATGAGGAAAAAAAGTATGATGTATTATTAGATATGTACGAACCTGGGATGACGATGGAAGTGTTGGATCAAGTCTTTGGGGAGCTAAGAGAAAAAATTGTCCCGTTGGTCAAACAGATTTCGGAGTCTACACACAAGCCCCAAACAGACTTCCTATTCGAAAAATTCCCAAAGGAAAATCAGCGCGAATTCAGTTTGAAAATCCTTGATAAAATGGGGTATAACTTTACTGCTGGAAGACTAGATGAAACCGTTCACCCCTTTGCAATCGGATTGAATCCCGGTGATGTCCGTGTGACAACAAAGTATGATGAAAACGATTTCCGTACCGCTGTTTTTGGGACGATTCACGAAGGCGGTCATGCTTTATACGAACAAAATGTTTCAAAAGATCTGATTGGTACACCGCTTTGCTCCGGAACTTCAACCGGAATTCATGAATCGCAGTCGCTATTCTATGAGAATATTCTAGGAAGAAGTTTTTCATTTTGGAATGATAACTACGAACTACTGAAAGAATATGCAAATGGTCAGTTTGATCATGTTGGAATAGAAGAATTCTATCGAGCTATTAATGAGTCTAAGCCTTCGTTCATTAGAATTGAAGCAGACGAATTAACCTACCCACTCCATGTGATTATTCGCTATGAAATAGAAAAAGGGTTATTCAACGATGAAATCGAAGTGAAGGACCTGCCAAAGATTTGGAATGACAAGTATGAAGAATACTTAGGGATTCGTCCTGAAAATGATGGAGAAGGTGTTCTACAGGATGTCCATTGGGCTGGAGGAAGCTTCGGTTATTTCCCATCTTATGCCTTAGGGTATATGTATGCAGCGCAATTCAAGCATAAAATGCTCGAAGATTTTCCAAACTTTAATCATTTCGTTGAGGACGGAAATTTACTTCCGATTAAAGAATGGCTAACGACAAATATCCATCAATATGGAAAAATGAAAAAGCCGCTTGAAATCTTACAAGATGTTACAGGTGAAGGCCTAAATGCAAAATATTTAATAGATTATCTATATGAGAAATTTGGAAAGGTTTATCAGTTAAATTGAAGAAGGCCATCCCTATTCTATTTATTGCACTCAGTGCATCATTATGGGGGATTATTGCAATCTTTGTAAGGAAACTTACAGAGGTAGGTTTTACCCCGATGGAAATCGTTACAATTCGGGTTGTCACAGCGGAGATATTGCTTGGAATAATTGGGGGTATAAAATACCCGGCACAAATGAAAATCAAAATCTTTGATATCAAACTATTTATTGGAACTGGTATTTGCAGCATTGTTTTATTTAACTGGTGCTATTTTACTGCTATTAATCAAATGAATTTATCACTTGCAGTAATTTTATTATATACAGCACCGGCATTTGTTACAATTTTATCCTATTTATTGTTAAAAGAAAAAATGGATCAAACTAAAATACTAGCCGTTATAGCAACAATTGTAGGGTGCGTGTTAGTTGCAGGTGTCAATCTAAATGCGGCGGCATCCATTCGGCCCATTGGGATCCTGACAGGTCTTGGTGCAGGATTTGGATATGCCCTCTACACTATATTTGGTAAGTTTGCATTAAGGAAATATTCTACTTTTACGGTTACATTGTATACCTTTTTTATCGCATCGATCACATTACTGCCTGTGACACGTCTTTGGGATAAATGGAGCCGGCTTGTGAGTGGTGATGTGCTCTTATATGGAATCGGTCTAGGGTTGTTTCCTACGGTAATTGCTTATTTATTGTACACGAAAGGACTTGAAAAAGTAGAAGGAAGTAAAGCATCTATCATTGCCACCGTAGAGCCAGTAATTGCTACTATATTAAGTGTTTTTCTTTATAAGGAAGGTTTTGGATTCATTCAAGCAATCGGATCAATTGTGATTCTTTTATCGGTTCTGTTTATTAATCGTTCTAAAAAAAGCAATAGGAAGATATATAGTAAAAAGGCTTCAATCTAGGATTAAAGCCTTTCAAACTTAAAACATATTGACTTTGAGAATTGTTCAATAAACGGGGCTTCCGCTTTTCTTGTTACCATTTACTCCAGGTTTGGAATCCTTTTGAGCCTGGAGGGGCATTTTGGATGATATCGATAAACGGTATCGTGTAAGCGAAAAGAATAAGAGCCGCTGTAATACCTAGCCATAATTTCCAGTTTTCGAATACCATTGGTGCTTTTTCTTCGAGATTCTCAGCTTCAGCAACTGGGAATTCTTCTTCCCCTTTTGGCGCAAAGAAAGCAAGGTTAACGAAGATGATCAGCACTAAAATTATTCCAAGGAATAATATCGATCCTCCAACTGCCTGAGCGATTTGATATGGAATCCACTCAGCTGCTTGCTTTGCACCGCCGTAAGTAGAGAAGGCAGAACGTCTTGGACCTCCAAGCAGACCTTGAATATGCATTGCACCAGACATGAAAGCCATGCCGATGAACCAAACCCATGCCTGGATGATCCCTAATTTATTCATCGCTTTTGTTAATTTACGTCCTGTTAAGTGTGGTACTAACCAATAAGAAATTCCAAAAAACGTTAGAACAACAGATGTTGCTGCAGTTAAATGGAAGTGGCCTGTAATCCAAATAGTGTTATGGACAACTTGGTCCATTTGGTTAGAAGCATTGATAATCCCACCGGCACCGGCAGGGATAAAACTAGCCATACCGATAAAAGGAACTGTAAAACGGGCATCACCCCATGGAAGTACTTTAAACCAGCCAAAAAGACCTGTGGCCCCCTTGGAGCGTCCATATCTTTCAAATGTTGCGAATAAAGAGAAAGCAGTCATTAGCGATGGAATAATGACCATGAACGTAAGGATTACCTGGAAAAACTTCCAAGCTGGATCAATTCCTGGCTCTGTTAATTGGTGGTGGAAACCAACCGGAATAGAGAAGAGCAGGAATAAAATAAAGGACAAACGTGCTAATGAATCTGAGAATATTTTTCCGCCAATAATTTTTGGAATAATAGCATACCAACACATATACGCTGGCAGTAGCCAGAAATACACTAATGGGTGACCAAAATACCAGAACAATGTACGGCTGACTAGTACATCTACTGTGTCAACTAATCCAAGTGACCATGGAAGTAATTGGAATAAAACAGTTGCAGCCACACCCAATGTAGCGACAATCCAAAGAACCGTATTAATAACAGCCATAAAGCTTAATAATGGGCTTGGTTTTCCCGGATTGTTCTTACGCCATCTTGCATACGTCATGATTTGTGCTGCACCGTCAATCCAGCTGCCGACAACAACAAAGGTTAAGCCTAAGTAAAAAATCCAGTGTGCTTTAAGCGGCGCATAAAATGTATAAAGAACAGATGCTTCTTTGAGTAGAACCATTGTAGCTGCCATTAATGTACCGATTAACATGACCCAAAAGCCAATCCAGCCAGTTAGCCTAGCGGCATTCGAATGTTCGCCGGCAGTTCTGCTCACGGCAGCATATTGAAATCCCATAATAAAGAAGGTTGTTAACACAAGTCCCATTAATACACCATGGACAGTTAAGATTTGATAATAATCAATTCCCCAAGGAAGTTCCCATTTTCCGGAACGGACAAGGGTTTGCAGGAGCCCCATTAATCCGCCCAAAGCAAGGGCTGAAAAGGCTACAAAGAAGTGTGCCATGGAAAGCTTTGCATCACGAGGGTCAACTTTTACTTTTGCAGCTGCATTGTTAACCATTATTTTACCACCTCAATCATCGAACTCATTAAATGGTGCCCGGCACCACAGTATTCATTACAAACAATTAAATATTCGCCTGCTTTGTCAAACGTTGTCGTATATTCACTGACATAACCAGGTTCAAGCATCATATTAATATTCGTCCCGGCCACTTCGAAGCCATGAATGACATCCTTTGTGGTGGCAATGACTTTAACTTTTGCCCCAAGCGGCACTTCCACTTTAGCCGGATTATAAGAGAAAGCGGATGCAACATAAACTAATTCATAATCCCACTCTTTTCCGTCAACATTGTGAAGACCCGGTTCGTTAAAAGGTTTTGTTTGATCTACTTTTTCAGGATTTATAGTTGTTAAACAACTCGGCGGTTTGTTGCCTAGATAGAAGGCGCTAACACCTACGACTGTCAAAAAAATGACAAGGCAGCTAATACCGAAAGTCAGCCAAATCTTTTCAAGTTTATGCATATGCATAATTTTTTCCCCCTTCAATCATTAAAAACGTTCTACAAATAGGTAGTAAACGGTTACCCAGGTGACAATAATAAACGCTCCCAATAAGAAAACGGATGCTAATGTCCCTTTGAGCGAAGATCTGTCTTCTACTACTGTTTTTTGTTTTGTTTTCAGTTCCGCTTTCGCCATCCCTCAAGACCCCCTTCAGAAAATTGGATTAAATAAATAAGTTCTCTTTCATAATACAAAACAATCGTAAAAGTAAAATACGAAATTTCAAAGTTCACAAATTGTTCATTCCTTAGGTATCTACTATGTTAATGGTAAAAACTTGATATAACAGTGATTTATATCACAAATAAACCGGAGTAAATGTGAAGAAAATGTGAACTATCACACCTTACCTGTGATAAAAGTAATTGAATAATGGTTCAATCACAAAGTCACACTCTGGAATTTCAAAAATAAGATAAAAATATACTCCCTAATTTCCTTTGGAAGTGAGTGGTCTTTTTGGAAAAATACTATTGCGAACAATGTCGCCTTCTATATAATAAAGTGGAATATTGCAAAGTTTGCGGATTATTGGCAAGTAACAAAATAATGATTGAAGTTCAAAAGCAATCTGAAAAGTAATAATGAAATTGGAAATGATTATGTAATGAAGGAAATCATAATCCGCGATATAATTTAAGTGCACAACAACAACCTTCAAAACGTTTGCTTCCCAGTAATAGGGAAGCTTTTTTTTTGCATCTATACATGATCAATTCCTCGAATAATTCTCTAGATCTCTGGAAAAAATACCCTTACATATGTGGAAGGAGAATGATGATGCCTGCCATTCTTTCTGTTTCAGAGGTTATTCCGCCATTTGAAATTCCCCAAGACCAAGCATCTATGTTTGCGAAAGAGCTTTTTGCTGATGTATTTAAGGATATAGAAAGGTTGTTAAAAGCCTTTCAGAATGGGCAAATTGAAAAAAGACATTTTGTCAAAAATATTGAATGGTTTAAAGAGAATCATTCATTTGAAGAGAAGAACAGGGCCTATATTGAATCTGCTGTGAAACTTGGAAAAGAAGCTATTGTGAAATGCTTAAATAATGACAACTTTCTTAAGGAAAATATTCCATACGAAGAGATTGACGCGATTTTTTTTATTTCGTCAACTGGCATCTCAACCCCAAGTATTGAAGCGCGAATTATGAATCAATTGCCTTTTAACCCGCATACACAGCGGGTGCCGGTATGGGGACTCGGCTGTGCCGGTGGTGCGGCGGGATTATCAAGAGCATTTGAGTATTGTTTAGCGTTTCCAAAGGCCAGAGTCATCGTTCTATCCGTCGAGCTTTGCAGCTTAACGTTTCAGAAAAATGACCTTTCCAAAAGCAATCTAATTGGAACATCTCTTTTTGCCGATGGAATTGCCTGTGCATTGGTTTGCGGTGATGATGTTAATGTAGAGGAGTTAAGCAAGAAGGCTGCATCACCTTCGATTATCGCGACTCAATCGACACTTATGCCTGATTCCTTGGATGTGATGGGCTGGGAATTGAGAAATACAGGATTATTTGTTGTTTTTTCCAGGGATATCCCACAAATTGTCGAAGGTTGGCTTAGACCAAATGTTAGGGATTTTTTAGCGGAACACAAAATTGAACTCGAGCAAATAGATTGTTTCATTGCCCATCCCGGCGGAAAAAAAGTATTGGATGCCTATGTGAAGGCATTAGATATTCCTTCTTCCATGAATGAAATATCATTGGAGGTTTTAAAACAATATGGAAATATGTCCTCAGCAACGATATTTTATGTATTAAAACGATATATGGAGATGGACATCCCGAAAAATGCTATTGGTCTCGGAACCGCACTTGGACCAGGTTTTAGCTCAGAATTACTGTTATTGAGGTGGAATTAAATGGATGACCTCTTTCCCTTTATACTATTCATTAGTTTTATCATCCTTCAACGTGTGGTCGAACTTTTTGTTGCAAAAGGAAATGAAAAATGGATGAAGCAGCAAGGAGCAGTGGAGTTTGGTGAAAAGCACTATAAGTATATGGTCATGATGCATGTGCTGTTTTTTGTCGTATTAATGGTTGAGAAGGTTTTGTTGGAACGGGGACTTTCCCGAGTTTGGCCATTCGTACTTTGTTTATTTTGTTTTGCCCAGTTTATCAGAATTTGGGCAATCGCATCCCTCGGAAAGTATTGGAATACAAAAATTCTTGTCTTAGCAGGTGCCCAGGTGGTTAGAAAAGGGCCATACCGTTTTTTAAAGCATCCGAATTATTTTGTGGTAACGATTGAACTGTTTGTTGTGCCCTTACTGTTTAATGCATATTATACAGCTTTTCTTTTTACAATATTAAACGTGATCATGCTGATGATTCGAATTCCTGAGGAAGAAAAAGCACTTAGCGCATTAACAAAGTATGAAGGTGTCTTTCAAGATTGCAATCGCTTCATTCCAAGGATTGTTAAATAAATGTGACAGTTCCACATGGAGTATTGAAAATGATTATCATTCGTGCTAGAATAAATTCAACGATGAAAATCATTCTCAGGTGAGAGTCTGATAAGGAAGGTGTTACATATGGCTTTTGCTTTTGCCGGCGGCACGATTATTATTTATGCATTTGTCATGAAGCACGTCTTAAAAAATGTTACCCAATAAGGAAAAGTTTATTTAATTGGCCAAGGTCCTAATCCTTGGCCTTTTTGTTGTTAAAAAATTGTTTATGTCAAAAGGAGTGTCAAGGTAGGAAAAGTTAGAATTATCGTATAAAATAAAAAATATTACTAAGTTGTTAAGGGGAATAATGAAAAATGGTGCAAACAGCTACTCAGAAAGAAACTATACAAACTTTAAAACGTAAGATCGTTTCGATATATGAATATTTAATTGATCATCATGATCCAAAGCAGGCCGAAAAGGTAAAACAGCTTGCCAAAAAGGTAGAAAATAGAGAATTCCTGATTGCGTTCTGCGGTCATTTTTCCGCAGGAAAATCAACGATGATCAATCAAGTTGTCGGGGAAAAATTACTGCCTTCGAGCCCGATTCCGACTAGTGCAAACTTAGTTAAAGTTAAATCCGGTGATGATTATGCTAAGGTTTTTTTCAAAAATGAAAAGCCTAGGCTTTATTTAGCTCCGTATGACTATGAATTAGTTAAAAATTATTGCAAAGACGGAGACAAAATCGAGGAATTGGAAATTAGCCATAGCGACTCCAGTTTGCCTGTCAATACGGTCATAATGGACACACCCGGGATCGACTCTGCTGACGATGCACACCGGATCGCAACAGAATCGGCCATCCATCTAGCTGATTTAATATTTTACGTAATGGATTATAATCATGTCCAAGCAGAGTTGAACTTTTTATTTACAAAGGAATTAACGGAGGCTGGAAAAGAAGTATATTTAGTCATTAACCAAATCGATAAACACAAAGATGAGGAATTAAGTTTTTTAGACTTTCAAAAAAGTGTTGTCGATTCGTTTGCCTCATGGGGAGTAAAACCGGCACGGATTTTTTACACTTCATTGAAGCAGAAAGATTATCCTTTTAATGAATTCCAACAGCTTCAGGAATATATAGCTGAAAAATTGGCCGCTAAGGATCATCTGCTCGTTCCATCGATCTTTCATTCATTAAGAAAAATTGCCCAAGATCACCTAAGCGTGGCAAATAAGCTGGAAGAAGAAGAGCTTGCACCAATACTTGAAATAATAAATGAATTAACAGAGGAAGAAAAACAAGATTTATCAAATTCCTATCAAGAACTCACATCCAATCTAAACATAATTAGCGGAGGAACTGGTGAAAAGGAAAAGAAATTTGATCAGAATATAGCCCAAATCATGAAAAATGCTTATCTCATGCCGTTTCAAACAAGGGCATTAGCTGAAAGCTATTTGGAATCGTGTCAGCCCGAATTTAAAATAGGGTTCCTGTTTTCTAAGCAAAAAACCTTAGAGGAGAAGAATAAGAGATTAGATAATTTTTATCATGATCTTTTAGAAAAAACAAAATCACAGCTTGAGTGGCATCTACGTGAATTTTTGCTTCAAACCTTAAAGGAAACAGAACTTAGTCAGGCCGAGCTCCAAGCCTTAGCGCAATCTTTTTCGATTTCTATCCCTAACGACTTATTAATAAATACAGTAAAGTCAGGTGCACGTGTGACGGGTGATTATGTTCTCCATTACACAGAGGATCTCGCTACTGAGATTAAAAGAATCGCCAGAAATCAATTAGCTGATTTTAAAGCAGGCTTTTTAGAAGCCTTAAAAAATCAAACTGCTAAGGTAACAAAACAGTACGAAAAAGAATTTAACAAAATTGAAAGATACGTGAATGCATTTGAAGTGTTAAAAAACCATGAAAAAGCCATTTTTTTACGAGAAAAAACGATCGATGATCTCCTTATTGAATCTGAAGAACTAAAGGAAGATGTGTACCGACTTTTTGTTCAAGAAGAGGAAGAATATGTTGTAGTCAATTCTATTGGGGAAACTTCCACTTTTAAACAGGAAAAAGACAATGTTGATAAGACGAATGAAGGACCCTTCGTTCTTGAAAATCGGGTAAATGACAGCGGTAACGGTGGAGTCCGATTGAGGAATACCACTGAGCGCCTCTATCATGCATCAGAACTAATTATACCACTTCCTGGTTTTCAGAAACTTGCAAAGGAATTAATCGATAAAGCAGAAAGATTGGAAAATAAGGGTTTTACGGTTGCGTTGTTTGGTGCCTTTAGTGCCGGGAAATCCTCTTTTGCCAATGCCCTAATGGGGGAAAAGGTATTGCCTGTATCGCCAAATCCCACGACTGCTGCAATCAATAAAATTAAGCCTGTTTCAGCTGAACATCCGCATGGAACCGTAATGGTGAAGTTTAAAGAACGTGACACCATGCTTGAGGAGGTGAACCGGTCCTTAAAGGTTTTTGACTTACATGCCGGTGATTTCGTTGCAGCCGCAAAAATAATCGATCAAATCTTGTTTGATAAAGGGCAAGAAGGAGTGCTGGAGAAAACTCATTTTGCTTTTTTGCAGGCATTTAAAAAAGGATTTACCTCCTTTGCAGAATTACTTGGAACCGTAAAGGAAACAGATCTAAACGAATTTCATGAATTTGTCGCAAAAGAAGAAAAATCCTGTTATGTCGAATGGATTGAGCTTTACTTTGATTGTGAGTTAACTCGGAAAGGGATCACTCTTGTCGATACCCCTGGTGCTGATTCTATAAATGCCCGGCACACTGGTGTGGCCTTTGATTATATTAAAAACTCAGACGCAATCCTTTTTGTTACTTATTACAATCATGCTTTTTCAAAAGCAGACCGCGAATTTTTAATCCAGTTGGGACGTGTAAAGGAATCGTTTCAAATGGATAAAATGTTCTTCATTATTAATGCGATTGATCTCGCCGAAAATAAAGAAGAACAGGAAACGGTAGCAGAATATGTTGCGGAGCAGTTAATGAAATATGGAATCAGAAATCCTCATCTCTATCCATTATCAAGTCTGCTCGCCTTAAGTGAAAAGACGAATTCAAATACTCATGTTACTTCAGGAATGAACCGGTTTGAAGAGAAGTTTTATCATTTTATTTCCAATGACTTAACGGAAATGGCGATTTCCTCGGCAAAAAATGAGTTGACTCGGGTAAATGAACTGGTTAGCAAGCTCATTCAAAGTTCTAAAGAAAGTAACACTGTAAAAGCGCAAAAACGATCCGAGTTAGAAATGCAAAAGGCGATGATTAAGGCATTAGTGGAAAAACAAACCGTCGAGCCATTACAGAAGCGTTTACACATGGAAGCAGAAGAATTAATTTTTTACATTAAGCAAAGAGTATTTCATCGTTTCGGTGACTTTTTTAAAGAGGCATTTAACCCATCAACACTTCGTGACGACGGACGGAACTTGAAAAAGGCGATTCAAACGGCAATTGATGATTTTCTGGAAAGCCTCGGCTATGATTTTGCGCAAGAAATGAGGGCGACAACTGTAAGAATAGATCGGTTTATTGAAAGAATTCTTACTGATTATCAATCCGTTCTCACCCGGAATCTAATAGAAATCAACCAAGACCTTTCCTTTTCAGCATTTGAAAAAGGCGATGGCGAGAAAATTGATTTTCCCACTGGCTTTAAGGATGCAGATCGTCAGTTGTTCGTAAAGGCCTTGTCGTATTTTAAAAACCCAAAATCCTTTTTTGAAAAAAACGAAAAGAAACTCATGAGTGATGAACTTTATAACGTTTTACAACTATTGGCGGACGATTATTTACAGCATGAAGCGAGACGTCTAAATCGACATTATGATAGCGAATTGAAGAATGATTTCAACCGTTTAGTAGGTCAAATGAATGAGCAAGCCGATGATTTCTATTTAAGTCTTCTTTCAGCTTTAGAAGGCGGAGTTTCAATCGAACTGTTAACTGAAATAAAACAAAGACTTACAGAAGAATCAGCTAACTGAGGGGGAACTATTGCATGAATCATGTTAGGGACAAGGAATGGTTATTGAAAAATTTAAACCAAAATAAGGTAAGAATTGCGGATTGTCGATTTTCATTGGCAGAACCCAAAAAAGGAAAACAGGACTATTTAAACGATCATGTTCCTGGTGCGGTTTTCTTTGATTTAGAACATGATTTGTCAGGTTCAGTTGGTAATCATGGGGGGCGGCATCCATTGCCTGCTGTAGATGAATTGGATGTGAAACTAGAAAAGGCGGGTATAAGCAACGACACAATCGTCATCGCTTATGATAACGGGGAAGGTTCATATGCCGCTCGTTTTTGGTGGCTCCTTCAATACCTTGGCCATCAACAGGTATATGTGCTTGACGGCGGATATAAAAGTTGGCGGGAAGGGAATCATCCTGTAACAGGTGATATCCCAACATTTGAAAAAGCGAATTTCCAAGTCAAGCTTAGGTCTGAATTACTGGCAGACGTTGAGGAAGTAAAAGAAGCAGTTGAAAAACAAACCAAGATCTTAATCGATTCCCGCGAAGAAAAGCGTTATCTTGGTTTGGAAGAACCAATTGATAAAAAGGCCGGCCATATCCCAGGTGCAATTAATAAGCCATGGATGAACGGGCTAAGGGATAATAAATATTTACCAGTTGTTGAACAAAAACATCGGTTTTCAGATATTGATCCTGACAGCCAAATTATCGTGTATTGCGGCTCAGGGGTAACTGCTGTGCCAAATTTCCTCACCTTAAAAGAGGCAGGTTTTGAAAAAGTAAAACTATATGTTGGCAGCTTTAGCGATTGGATCTCCTATGAGGAAAATAAAATCGAATAATATTTCAGTTCATCTTATGTTATAATGTAACTCGTGTTGTTTTTAATATAAGGAGGACTAAAGAATTGGAAAATCAAAAGCCTTCACTAATGCTTGTCGATGGTATGGCCCTGTTATTCCGTGCCTTTTATGCTACTGCAGTTACTGGACAATTTATGATAAATTCAAAAGGAATTCCGACCAACGGGATTCATGGTTTTGTTAAACATTTATTTACAGCGGTATCTTCATTTAAACCAACACACCTTGCTGTTTGTTGGGATATGGGAAGTAAAACCTTTCGCACTGAATTATTTGCTGATTATAAAGGCAATCGCGGTGAGGCACCGGTCGAGCTGATCCCCCAATTTGATTTAGTAAAAGAAGTTGTCGCATCCTTTGATATTCCAAATATCGGATTGGCGGGCTTTGAAGCAGATGACTGTATTGGCACGATTGCCAAGCAATCAAAGGACTACGCTCATGTGTCTATTTTAACTGGGGACCAAGATATTCTTCAGCTCCTTGATGATAATATATCAGTTATTTTATTGAAAAAGGGCTATGGGAATTACCTTGTTCACACGCCGCAAACCTTCTTTGAAGAAAAAGGGATCACACCAAGACAAATGATCGATTTAAAAGCGCTAATGGGCGATCCAAGTGATAATTATCCTGGGGTGAAAGGTATTGGTGAAAAGACTGCTCTTAAGCTTTTACAGGAATTTGACCATGTTGAGGGCATCATCTCGAACTTAGATCGGTTATCAAAATCCAATAAAACAAAAATTGAGCAGGATTTAGACATGCTCCACCTTTCTAGAATGCTAGCGGAAATTAAATGCGATGTCCCCGTTAGCTGTGCATTAAAAGATGCAGGATTAAGAATTGAAAAAGAAAAAGCATTAAATAAATTGATGGAAATTGAACTTCGAGGAGTACAGAGATTGCTGCCGGTTGATGAAGCAATAATTTCCTGATGAAAAAGGTTGTCTCGATTTGAGACAACCTTTTTAATTAGGCTAAATTTCAAGAACTCTTGGTTTTCGTCCTAATAGGATAGTAGCAAGACCATAAATATAGGGATGAATGATGGGTATGGAAATAATAGTCTTTATCGGAAGTAACAAATCTGGGTCGAGCAGAGAAGCGCTTATTACTTCCACTAAAATGGGTTATTACACAATTCTTTTAACGAATAGGAAGGGATTCATAAAGCATAAAGAGGAATTCCCGGAAGTTCACGAGATGATTTATGAGGAAAATTTAAGTGACGAAGAAAAAATTCAATCCATTCTTTCGAGGATAGAAAAAGACAAAAAGAAAATTGCTGCTGTCATAAGTTTTATTGATCCATTTGTTTCATTAGCAGCGAGGATCGCCATTGGGCTAGGGCTTGTTCCATTATCAACCAATGCTTTAACGATTATGGAGAAGAAAACCCGATTTCGTGAACAGCTAAAAGCCAACCCGGTCACACCGCATTATAGCATTATCAAAAGTAATCAGCCCATTCATACCTGTGTCTTAGGTTTTCTAGATGAATTGCCGTTAGTCTTAAAATGTCCAACATCAAATGGTTCAAAGGATGTCATGTTAGCTTCAACCATTTCTGAGTTGAAAGATAGTCTGTCTTATTTAAGGAGAAAATACCCTGACACATCCTTATTAGCGGAAGAATATTTAGAGGGAACACAATATTTGATTGAGGTCATCGCATTTAAAGGTGAAATAACCATGGTAGCGGTTATTGAGCAAGAAATCCAACAAGGTGGTCGGTTTATAATAACGGGATATATTTACCCGGCTGCATTAACAGAAACCGAATATGACAAATTAGAAGCTGCTGTAACAAGTGTCATTAGCCAACTGGAATTAGTAAATGGCACATGTCATTTAGAAATGCGGCTTATTGATGGTGAGTGGAAGTTAATTGAAATTAATCCACGAATGTCCGGTGGGGCAATGAATCGAATAATCCAAGAGGGTACAGGAATTAATTTAGTAAAAGAAACGATTAAACTCTCCCTTGGAGAAGTGCCAGCATTGGAAAAAACAAAAACAACCCATGTGTATGCAAAGTTTCTTACAGTTAATACGAGAGGGAAATTACTAAAAGTGACAGGTGAAAATATTGCTTCTGCTTTTGAAGGGGTAGTAGAAGTATTTGTAAAGCCAAGAAATGGAGCAATCTTAACAATACCCTATTCGCTTGGCGATCGTTATGCGTATGTCATTGCTTCTTCTGAGACAACAGAACAAGCAAAACTCATTGCTTCCACTGCATCAATGGAAATAAAGTTTTACTTAGAACCTCTTTAGCTTAATACTAATGCTGGCTGTCACATCAAGGGGACAGCCAGTTTAGCTGCAAAAAGGTTTATTTCGTATTCTTTTTTTTTGCGGCATTTTCTAGTTTACTTTTCGGTTCCTCCGCAAATTCCGCGTCCTGTCCATATCCCTGTGGATTAACCCCATGCGCTTTCACACCGCGGTTATTACCTTTTTTGCTCATTTATAAATCACCTCCCATAACAGGTAGTATTTCCATTAGGAATAATACCACTCGGGCTTTCTAACAATAATGGGTGAGGTGATAAAAAATGAACAAAGGTGTTTATTTAGCCCTTTTTAGCATTGGTCTTGCCCAAGCAGTGAAAATACCTATTCATTATGTTAAAAAGAACGAATGGCGTCCCGAGCTGTTTTTTGGTACAGGCGGCATGCCCAGCTCCCATTCAGCCGGGGTTTCGACACTTACAACCTATATTGCCTTACAAAGAGGACTGCCAACCTTTGATTTTGCCCTTTCACTTGTTTACGGATTAATTGTCATGTACGATGCACAAGGTGTCCGTCGGCAAACAGGCGAGCTAACTTTAAAAGTAAACTCAATGAATGATTTAATTGAAAAAATTCATAAAGAAGAAAGTGTCGAATTTAAACAAAACTCTCCTAAAAAACTTAAAGAAATGTTAGGTCACCAGCCGGAAGAAGTGGTTGGCGGCGCATTACTTGGTATAGCTGTAGGGGTAATTGGCCATCTGTGTGCAAAAAAGAATAGAAAAGAGTCACTATTTAGGTTAAGATTTTAAAGGGGAATTTTTTAGATTTAGCGGGGGAGAGGGATGGGTTGTCAGTGCGAACAGTTGAAGAGTATTTGCACTACTTGCAAGGAAAAGGCTTTCAATTTCAAGATGATGCAATTGGCTTTATTTTCTTTGGGAAACACTATACAAATGCTGCCGATGAAATGATTAATACAGCGATAGAGCTGACGTTAAAAGCACAAAAGAGCTTCGATGGCAGTTTTTATATGTCCTTGCTGGAAACGTTTATTTCGAATAAACTCAAGACGAGGCAAGAAGCAATAAATTTTGTTAAGGAACAAGAATTGCTTGCGATATAAATAAAAACTCCCATCAGCAGGGAGTTTTTTAGTTAAGTTTCAAGTCCTTTATTTTTCTTAATAATATCAGCAAATATTGGTTTTTTCATGATGATGAATAAGGCTCCTCGCTTAAATTATTTTGTATCGCCAGTCGTGCCAGTTCATCAGCAACTTTGTTTTCAGCACTTGGGATCCATTTCATAAAAAACAAGTCGAATTTTTTTGTTAACTGTAATGCTTCAACAAGTAAAGGAGCATACAGCTTATTTTTGACAAACTCTTTTTCGACAGACCTATTCACTAATTCTGAATCCGTTCGAAACGAGACAACTGAATGGACGAATCCATAATTTAAGCATATGTTCAGGGCTTTAATAAAAGCATGAAATTCTGCTTCATGATTTGACATAATACCTAGCGGTATCGAATATTTTTCTGTTATGCCATTTGCTTTAATGAAAACCCCAGCTCCGCTTTGCCCGGGATTACCAGCACTCGCTCCATCAATATAGACCTCAATCAATGATGTTTCCTCCATTTTAATAATACTGAAAGTTTAACATATTTTAACACAGTAATTTAGTGATATTTTTTCTATTGCTCATGTGGGTATGATAATAAATATATATATTTATTTAGTAAATGAATAAGCTAATTGGTAAGAATAAGAAAATCATTCTTGAGAGGCTGAATACAATGAAATATAGATTAGAGTGGTACTATAAAGTTAAAAGTAGTGAAAAAGTCCAATGTTCCTCCGATTGGGTAGCCGGTGAATTAGCAGTTCAAATGGGAGAAGAACTTGAGGCAACTGGCAAGGTAATGGATTTGTATTTTTATGATGAAAAAGGGACATCTTGGATATTAAAGGAAATGAAAAAGTTGTTAACGGAAATCCAAGATGACCCCCATGAAATTACCGTCTATTTTGACGGGGGATTCCACAAGGAAACAAATCAAGCAGGGCTTGGGGCTGTGATTTTTTTTAAGCAGGGAAAAAAGAAATATCGCATCCGTGCCAATGAACGTGTTGAAGAAATGGAATCCAACAATGAAGCCGAATATGCCGCTTTTTATTATACATTAAATATTTTAGAAGATTTAGGTGTCCATCATCTCTCCTGTGAATTTAAGGGCGATTCACAGGGAGTATTAAAGCAGCTCGAAGGGGAATGGCCATGTTATGAGGAAACGCTTAACCGATGGCTCGACCGGATTGAGGTAAAAATGAAAGCACTGGGACTGCTGCCAAAATATACGGTCATTCCAAGAAAGGATAATAAAGAAGCAGATAAATTGGCTACCCAAGCATTAGAAGGAAAAGAAATCTTCGCCAAAACATTAATTCTTTAAAAAGTGGGTGCTAAGTAATAATGAAGCCTTCAACCAGAAAAGAACTTTTTATTCAAGTAGAAAGCTTGATGAATCAATATTGTGAAGGCTGTTTTCTACATCAGCAGCTAAAAAAAGAAGGCGGACGGAGATGGGCTCATCGTTTCTGTATTTCACAATGTACAGTAGGAGAAAGGCTGCAAGAGTATGGAAAAAAACTCAAATGAAAATTGGAAATAAAAAGGCTGGCGAAAACCGCCAGCCTTTGATTGGTCATTTTTATTTTGATTATAGTTTTACTAGGTTAGCAGCTTGTGGTCCACGGTTTCCTTCAACGATTTCGAAAGAAACTTCTTGACCTTCTTCTAATGATTTGAAGCCTTCGCCTTGGATCGCACTGAAATGTACGAATACATCGTCGCCGCCCTCAACTTCGATAAAACCAAAACCTTTTTCATTGTTAAACCATTTTACTTTACCGTTTTGCATGTACGTCTTCCTCCTAAGCCTTTCAAGACACCACAAAAGGTGCCAAAGATAAATATTATCATGCAGCAAATCAGCTTATATTGTTATTTGGTACATGATGCTTTAAATATACAATAATGAAAATGGACAGTCAAGGAAAGGCAGGCGGTTTTTTGCCGAAAACATGCAGGTTTCGAGAAATTAATAAAAAAGTCTGAATTTAACTTCCTTATTAACATAATTACGGCTCTTCCTCATATGTTAAATTAATAAATTTTTCATGATAGAGGTGGGGAAGCGATGTTCCGATTTTCAATTGAAGGGGAGGATTGGATTTTAAGGTTCTCACCGCAAGTTTTCATTGAAGAGGAAGAAAAGCAAGCAGTCTTAATGTCACTGCTGCAAATTGGTGATGATTTAACCGATTTTTCTCATGGTAATGCATTTATAATGTTTACAAAGAAAATTGGTGCCATTGTCTTTGATGTCGAAAGAATACCATCGTTAATATTAACTGTATCTAACATCGTTCCTAAGGAAAATTGGTATATTCAGGAATCACCGATTACTGATTTAAAGTAATCAATCATGAAAAATAATAGATGAAGTTTTAAGGGGAGGCCAATTTCATTATGGCTCCCCTGATTTAATTTGTTAGATAAATGGTACCTCGTAATCTTCGGAAAATTTTGTCATTAATTTGACAAATATTCGAGGCCTATTATTATTGGAATCCTGGCAGCTGCATTTTTTTATCTCTTTACGAAATTCAGTTCAAGTGGGAAAATGAATCCGGGATGCTGTAAAAAGGAGCAAATGAAAATGAAATTAATTATTGCCGAAAAGCCCGATCAAGGTTCAACATTAGCTTCTATATTTAAACATAAAAAACAAAATGGTTTTATCGAAATTTTTCCGAATGATACCTTTACAAAAGGTGCCTATGTCACCTGGGCAATCGGCCATTTATGCCAGCTTGTGGCACCGGAAAAGTATGAGCCAGGCTGGAAAAAATGGTCATTAGACAATCTGCCCATTATACCAGAACATTTCAAGTACGAAGTAACGAAAGATAAAGCAAAACAATTTGCTGTCATTAAGAAACTTGTTACAAACCCGGAGGTTACGGAAATTATCCATGCAGGTGATGCGGGGCGTGAAGGTGAATTAATCATCCGCAATATTTTAAGGTTAACAAACTGTAAAAAACCGATGAAACGACTGTGGATTTCATCGTTAACACCTAATGCAATTCGCGAAGGATTTTCAAAATTATTGGATGAAAATGAGACGAAAAGCTTATATTTTGAGGCCTATACCCGTGCCTGTGCGGATTGGGTAGTGGGAATGAATGGTTCACGGCTATATAGTTTGCTGCTGCAAAAAAAAGGATTTTCCGATGTGTTTTCAGTTGGCCGGGTACAGACACCAACGTTAGCGCTTATTGTTAAAAGAGAACTAGAAATCGAGAATTTTAAGTCCGAGCCATTTTGGGAAGTTATTGCTCATTTTGCCATCAATGGCAAAAAGTACAATGGAAAGTGGCAGAATGACGGAGAAACCCGCGTTAAGACAAAAGAAATGGCCGAAAAAGTTGCAGCTTTTTGCCGAGAAAAACCCGCGGAAGTGGCGGAGGTAATTTCTGAACGGAAAGAATTTTTACCGCCGTTTTTATATAATTTATCAGCGTTACAAGCGGAGGCAAATAGGCGCTTTAAATTTCCGCCCAAAAAGACGCTGGATGATCTGCAAAAACTCTATCAAAAAGGGTATGTTTCCTATCCCCGCTCCGATTCGCGGTATGTTACGAAAGAAGAGGCCAATACCTTCCCTGATATTCTGAATAAATTGAGCCATATCAAAGATTATTCACACTTTTTTCCATTACCAATCGCCTCAATAGCGGATAACAAACGATATGTAAATGAAAAGAAGGTTA
The DNA here is from genome assembly GCF_044762155.1 of Neobacillus sp. NPDC097160. NCBI lineage: Bacteria > Bacillati > Bacillota > Bacilli > Caryophanales > Bacillaceae > Neobacillus > Neobacillus sp. NPDC097160. The sequence goes on from NZ_JBIWDU010000003.1 coordinate 243,487, forward strand.
CCGATCACTATGCCATTATTCCTACTGAACAAATTCCAAATGTTGAGAGGCTGAGCCCTGACGAACGGATGATCTATGATTTAATCGTAACGAGTTTAATCGCAGCTCATTACAATAAAGCCATCACCGAATATACAACCGTGACCACATTAGTAGATGGCAGGGCAGCCTTTATCTCAAAAGGGAAGGTACAACTCGAAGAGGGCTGGAGAAAAGTTCTGAATCAAAAGGAACGTGAGGATGAACCCGAACTTCCTGCACTGACAAAGGGGGAGCAGGGAAAGACGGTAAAAGTCGATGTAAAAGAAAGCCATACGCAGCCGCCAAAGCGCTATACTGAAGGACAGTTGATCACATTAATGAAAACAGCCGGTAAGCATATAGATGATAAAGAGCTTGAGAAAGTATTAACAAGAACCGAGGGCCTTGGAACGGAAGCAACAAGAGCAGGGATTATCACAATGCTAAAGGATCGATTATACATTGAAGTGAAAAAGAATTTAGTTTATGCAACCGCAAAAGCAAAAATTTTAATTGAAGCCGTCGGACATGAAATCCTAGCTTCACCGGAAATGACCGCTAAGTGGGAACAAAAATTGAAGGAAATTTCAGATGGTTCTGCGGTCCCATTGCATTTTATGGATCAAACAAAAAAGATGGTACTACATTTAATCTCCTCTAGTATTGGCAAATCGGCCAATTGGTCCTTTTCTGAAGAAATTACCCAAAACTTTACTCCCGGTAAACAAACGACAAGGAGAAAAACGGTTACAAAAATAGGACCTTGTAAAAAATGTGATGGATCAATCATTGATAAAGGGAGCTTTTATGGTTGCAGTAATTATAAAAATAATCAATGTAATTTTACCATTTCCAAAAAAATCCTAGGGAAAAATATTACGCAGAAAAACGTGAAATTGCTGCTTTCGGAAGGTAAAACAGAAATGATTGAGGGATTTACAAACCAGGACAAAACCTTTAATGCAAGGCTTTTCCTTGACGAAAAGGAAAAAAGAGTAAAATTTTTATTTGAAGAACCAGCAGCAAAATAACCCACTATTGATTTCAAATAAGTGATAAAGAGCCTTGTCACTCCTATTTTTCTATAGTAAACTTTTAATGGAGTAATTTTTTGGAGGTTTCGGGATGCCAACACCTAGTATGGAAGATTATATTGAACAGATCTATATTTTGATTGAAGAAAAAGGATACGCTCGGGTCTCAGATATTGCTGAAGCGCTATCCGTCCATCCCTCCTCAGTAACGAAAATGGTACAAAAACTTGATAAAGATGAATATTTGGTCTATGAAAAATACCGAGGGCTGAGTTTAACATCAAAAGGTAATAAAATTGGTAAACGCCTTGTCTTTAGGCATGAATTACTTGAGCAGTTCCTCAATATCATCGGGGTTAAAGATGAAAATATTTATCGCGATGTTGAAGGCATCGAGCATCATTTAAGCTGGGATTCGATTGATCGAATCGGTGACCTTGTTCAGTTTTTTGAAGAGGATGAGAATAGGGTTGAACTATTGAGAGAAATTCAAAAACAAAATGAACAAGAATAATAAAGAAAGCACCTAGCAGCGATTGCTAGATGCTTTTAAAATAAATTCGGGTATTGGTCAAAGGACTGGTCGGGCTCCGGCATCAAGGACATATTTCCGTCTGTATCATGGATGGTCTGGACACCTTGGATTAGGCCATTTTCAGCCTCCATTAAGGCTTTACGATAAGAAATAATCCGCCCGCCGGAAGTAACAAAACTGATAATCTCTCCAAAATGATTGCGATGCACTCCAGCGATTGTTTCCATCTAAATTCCCCCTTTCCCGTATTATTCCTTTATTGTACGAATATTAAACAAAAAGCGGTAATCAGATGTTAGGAGAATAAAAAAATAAGCATCGGATGTAAACCGATGCTTATTGTTAACCCCACATATAAGGAGTTTCTTGATACACATAATAATTAAGCCAATTTGAAAAGAATAAATGTCCATGTGAACGCCAGCGATTGATTGGCGGCTGGGTTGGGTCATTGTTTGGAAAATAATTTTCAGGCATATGGATCGCGAGACCTTTTTGCAAATCTCTTTCATATTCCTGCGCAAGTGAATCAGATTCATATTCCAAATGTCCAGTGATCATGACATGCTTTCGATCTCGGGAAGCAATCAATAATGCTCCGGCATCTTCTGAGGCAGCCAGCAATTTTAATTCCGGTATTTTTAAAATAGCCTCAATCGATACATCCGTATAACGGGAATGGGGCGCATAAAAATGATCATCAAATCCTCGTAACAAAATATCATTTTGCTCGAAAATACGGTGGGCATAAATACCGGAACATTTTCGCTGTAATTCAAATTTACCAATACTATAATAATAATAAAGTGCAGCCTGCGCTCCCCAGCAAATATGTAATGTTGAGATTACATTTTGATTGGCCCAGTCCATAATTTCGGTTAATTCGGACCAATATTTTACCTGATCGAATTCTAATAGTTCCACAGGGGCACCAGTAATGATCATCCCGTCAAACTTATGATTTTTAATTTCCGGGAAGGTAGTGTAAAACTGCTGCAAATGCTGTTTGCTCGTATGGGTAGATTCATAGGATTTGGTTTTAAGAAAATTAACATTTACCTGTAAGGGTGTGTTTCCCAATAATCGTAATAGCTGGGTTTCCGCTTTTTCTTTTTCAGGCATTAAATTCAAAATCAGTATATTTAAAGGCCTTATATCCTGACTGGTTGCCCGTTCATTATCCATGATGAAAATATTTTCCTGCTCAAGAACCTCCCTCGCAGGTAAAAGCTTTGGTATGTTAATTGGCAAGTGATCCTCCCCCTTTTTAATTTCATTATAAACATTATTATAAATTCAGAAAAGATAATAATTTGTTCATAATTAATAATCGGAATGAAAACGCTTTTTTGGTATAATAAAGGAGTAGTTTAAAATCGGCTGAATGCGGGGGGTTAATGTGGCTATGAAAACATCAGTGAAGTCAGACATTGAAATTGCACAAGCATCAATAATGAAACCAATTGTGGAAATTGCAGAAAAAATCGGGTTAACAGAGGACGATCTCGAACTTTATGGAAAATACAAAGCGAAAATTTCCAATGAAGCACTAATCCAAATAAAGACTAAAAAGAGTGGAAAAATAATACTTGTCACCTCAATTAACCCTACTCCGGCGGGGGAAGGAAAATCGACCGTTACGGTTGGGCTGGGGGATGCATTTAATCGCATTGGAAAAAAAGCAATGATTGCCATGCGAGAACCTTCATTGGGTCCGACCATGGGAATTAAAGGGGGGGCAACTGGCGGCGGCTATTCACAAGTATTGCCAATGGAAGACATTAACTTGCATTTCACTGGAGACCTTCATGCGATTACAACGGCAAACAACGCCCTTGCAGCCTTAATCGATAACCATCTTCAGCAAGGAAATGAACTGAATATTGACCAGCGCCGGATTGTCTGGAAACGTGCTGTTGATTTAAATGATCGCGCATTAAGAAATGTGATTATTGGTCTTGGAGGCCCGCTTCAAGGCGTACCAAGAGAAGATGGATTCGATATTACGGTAGCATCGGAGATAATGGCGGTTTTATGTTTAGCAGCTGATTTGAAGGATTTAAAATTACGACTATCCCGAATGGTCGTTGCCTATAATGTTCATAAGGAACCTGTTACGGTCGGTGATCTTGGGGTTGAAGGTGCCCTAACCTTATTGTTGAAAGAGGCTATTAAACCAAATCTTGTTCAAACCATTGAACATACTCCAGCACTTATTCATGGAGGCCCGTTTGCTAATATTGCACATGGATGCAACAGTGTTATCGCTACAACTTCAGCAGCCAAGCTAGCTGATTATGTCATCACAGAAGGCGGCTTTGGAGCTGATTTAGGTGCAGAGAAGTTTTTACATATCAAATCTAGAAGTGCTGGGATTAAACCGGAGGCTGTTGTAGTCGTTGCGACCATTCGCGCTTTGAAAATGCATGGCGGAGTAGCTAAAACGGAGTTAGCTAACGAGAACATTCCATCCCTGACACTTGGGTTTGCTAATTTGCAAAAACATATCGAAACAATCAAAAGCTTCGGCTTACCAGTAGTCGTTGCCATTAATAAGTTTATCACTGACACAGATTTAGAGGTTCAAACATTATTAGAGTGGTGTGACAGAGAGAACGTTCCTGTTTCGTTAACGGAGGTTTGGGAAAAAGGTGGAGAAGGAGGCATTGAGCTTGCTCAGAAGCTGTTAGAAGTAATCGAAAAAGAAGAAAATAATTTCCATCCGTTATACGACCTATCTGATTCGCTTGAACAAAAGATTCAAACCATTGTTCAAACGGTTTATGGTGGTAAGGATGTTGATTTTTCACCAAAAGCGAAAAAACAATTAATTGATTTTGAAAAATTCGGATGGTCTAATTTGGCTGTCTGCATGGCGAAATCGCAATATTCCTTATCGGATGATCCAACAAAGCTAGGCAGGCCAACGGATTTCACCGTAACGATAAGAGAATTTAAACCATCCATCGGAGCCGGGTTTATTGTGGCGTTAACAGGCGAAGTAATGACCATGCCAGGACTTCCTAAAAAACCTGCCGCATTAAATATGGATGTGGATGAAAATGGGAATGCAGTAGGATTATTTTAAAGGAGTCGAGCTATTAAATGTTTGATCCAACAGCCTTCGATAATATGAAGGTCGTCATTGAAGGTGCCTTATATGATAATGATATTAGTGGAGAAATTGTCATCACAGATCGAAATGATTTAATGAATATGGCCAAAATGTCCCGACATTTTGATGTATCCTTCCAATTACCTAATCGCCCTGTCACGGCGAAATTTAAAATGGAATCGAGACTAGCTAATTTGGCTGCTGAACTTCTCTTACACGCAGTACAAGAGCAGCATGCTGGTTGTTTTGTGAGGCTCGAGTTTTCACTCGACTATGAAGAGGAGATCGATTTTCAAACAATAAAAGATATTCTTGAGGATACATGGGGGACAGATAGAAAAATTTCTTTGTCAGTTCATCAAGACCCATTAGATATGAATAAGACAAAATCTACACTTATTACAGTGGAATTTGACCGATTGATTACAGAAGACCAATTGGAAGACTTGGTTGAAATGATCAATTTCATGAAGTTAACCTTAGAACAACTATACATGCTTATTTTTGTTCAAATGGAGTAAAACCAGCTTTCATTAGCTGGTTTTATTTGTGTGATTAAATATTTACAGTATTGGAAATAAAGGGTACGATTATCCTAACTAGATTTTAAGACCTCATACTAAAAATAAGGGGAGATGACAGTGGTTAAAACGGCGTGGGTTACCGATAGTACGGCTTATTTAGATGATGAACTGAAAAGTCATCCCGATTTATATACGATTCCATTAACCGTTTTGCTTGATGGTGAGGAATATTCTGATGGAATCGACTTGACCCCCCAACAATTATTTGCGCGATTAAAACAGCTTAAAAACCCTCCGATGACATCGCAGCCCTCAGTCGGTGCGTTTCAAGCTTTATATCAACAGCTTGAGAAAGATTACGACCAAATTATCACCGTCCTAATCTCAGGAAAACTAAGCGGTACGGTATCTTCAAGTGAGCAGGCGGCAAAACTCGTCGATATTCCGGTTACAACCTTTGATTCACAAATCCTTACCTATCCAATGTCAGCATTGCTGAAAAAAGGAATGGAATTATTAGCAGCCGGTAACAGTATTGAAGCGATAATAGAAGAGCTAGAACAAATAAGGGAAACGAATGAGACATATGTTTTAGTTGGAAGCCTAGAACAGCTTCATCGAGGCGGAAGAATGTCCGGTCTGCAATTTTTCCTCGGCAGTATGTTAAACGTGAAACCGATTATTTCAATTGAAAAGGGAGCACTTGCGGTTAAAGAAAAAATAAGGGGAGAGAAAAAGGCTAAAGAAAAAATTCTTGATTACTTCCGATCCGCATATGAAAAATACCAAATTAAAGAAGTATATCTTTTATTCGGTTTACATGAGAGTCATACTGATGATTGGCGAATGGAACTAAAGGAACAATTCCCCCAAGTGGAGATTATTTGCTGTCCATTAGGAGCTGTAATCGGTGTTCATGCTGGTGAAAACACCCTTGGAATCAGTTGGTTTAATGGTTTGAAATAATAAACGAATAATAGATTCCGCGGATTCGATGTGATTTCCGCGGTTTTGTTATTTTATGATAAAATAGCAAGGATGAAAGTAGGTGTACACTATTGAAAAATCAAATCATCGATACAACCGAAAAGTTTGTCCGTAACGAATTAGGTGATGATGCTACAGGACATGATTGGTTCCATGTCGACCGTGTCCGTAATAATGCTTTACATATCTGCAAAAAAGAAATGACTGGTGATCCGTTTATCATTGAAATGGCGGCGCTTCTCCACGACATACCAGATGAAAAATTAAACGAAAGTGCTTTAGCAGGCAGGGCGAAATTGGATTCCTTTTTCCAAACGATTACACTCCCTGATAAGGACAGAACCCGTATTATACAAATCATTGAATCAATTTCATATAAAGGCGGAAGAAATAGGGCACTTGAAACAGTGGAGGCGAAAATTGTTCAAGATGCTGATCGTTTAGATGCGATTGGGGCGATTGGTATTGCCAGAGCGTTTGCTTACGGCGGCAAAAAAGGACAGCCTATCTACGACCCGTCAATCCATGTAAGGGAAGAAATGACAGTAGAAGAATATCGTAATGGAAAATCGTCAAGCATACATCATTTCTATGAAAAGCTATTGAAATTAAAAGATTTATTAAATACAGATACAGCGAGGAAAATGGCTGCAACCCGTCAGCAGATGATGCATGTATTTTTAAAACAATTTTACCAAGAATGGGATGGACAAGACTCATGAAAATGCTCACAGTGGAAAATGTTTCGAAAACATATGGTGAGAAACAGCTTTTTAACGATATTTCATTTACCATAAGCGAAAAAGAGCGCGTCGGCTTAATTGGAATCAATGGGACCGGCAAATCTTCCTTATTAAAAATTATTGCAGGGCTGGATGCGCCGGACGAAGGAAAGATCACCACCGGTAAAGATTATTCGATTTCGTTTTTAGATCAAAGGCCAGAGGTAGATGAAGATAAAACAGTATTGGAACAGGTTTTTCATGGTGAAGCGCCAATATTAAAATTGATGCGTCATTACGAAAAGACTTTATTAAACCTAAATATGTTTCCTAACGATGTGAAGGTTCAAGAGGAACTTTTTCAATTGCAAAAACAAATGGATGCATTAAATGCCTGGAATGCGAGCACGAATGCCAAGACCATTTTAATGAAATTAGGGATTGAGGATTTCACCCAAAAAATAGGGGAACTCTCAGGAGGGCAAAAAAAGCGGGTAGCTTTAGCACAAGTCTTAATTGCCGAGCCGGATTTACTGATCTTAGACGAGCCGACGAACCATCTCGATTTTGATTCAGTTAAGTGGCTCGAAGACTTCCTAAGTAAATATAGTGGCTCGATTTTACTTGTTACCCATGACCGCTACTTTTTGGACCGAGTAGCCAACCGCATGTTTGAATTGGATGGCGGTAATCTTTACAGTTACAAAGGAAACTATGCGGCCTTTTTAGAAGCAAAGGCGATTCGCGAGGAAAATGAAGCGGCCACGTTTGAAAAAAGAAAAAATCTTTTTCGGAGAGAACTTGAGTGGATGCGGCGTGGTGCTCAAGCGAGAAGCACGAAACAAAAGGCGCGAATACAGCGCTTTGAGGAGCTGGATGACAAGATTTCGGGTGGAAAGTCATCCGGAGAAAAACTGGATATTTCGTTAAATGGCAGCAGGCTTGGGAAACAGGTTTTTGAATTGAAGGATGCTTCTAAGCACTACGAAGAAAAAGTCATTCTATATCACATTAATTTACTCATTAAACCCGGTGATCGGATTGGGATCATTGGCAGGAATGGTGCCGGAAAATCAACATTATTAAATATCCTTGCGAAGAAAATTCCGCTTGATGAAGGCGAATTTATTATGGGACAAACTGTTAAAATCGCTTATTATACTCAGGAAAGCGAAGATATGGATGAGAATAAGCGGATGATTGAATATATTAAGGAGACCGCTGAAATTGTGGAAACCTCGGACGGTAAGAGCATTTCCGCGGCGCAAATGCTCGAGCGCTTTCTTTTCCCGGCCTATACACATGGGACGCCCATTCGCAAACTATCCGGAGGAGAAAAGCGACGTCTTTACCTGCTGAAACTGTTAATGTCTGCACCAAATGTCCTCTTATTGGACGAGCCGACAAATGACCTTGATACCCAAACATTAACCGTACTTGAGGACTATTTGGAAGAATTTCCTGGAGTCGTTATCACCGTTTCGCATGACCGTTATTTCCTTGATAAAGTAGCTGAACAGCTGTTGATACTCCGCGGAGAAGGTGTAATTGACTCTTTTTACGGAAATTACAGCGAACATCTTGAAAAAGAAATAGCCATAGATGCACAAAAAACAGTAATAAAGTCCACTCCACCATTCAAAGCTCCTGAAAAAGAAAAGAAGAAAAGGTTGACTTTTAAGGAGAAAAAAGAATGGGAAGAGATAGACGAGCTGATCGCCGCGACAGAGACCAGCCTAGAAGTGGTATCGGAAGAACTGGGAAGGGTAGGCAGTGATTTTACAAAGGCGCAGGAGTTAATGAAACAAGAAACAGCCTTAAACGAAAAGCTCGAGCAATTAATTGAGCGTTGGTCCTATCTCGCCGAACTTGCTGAAAACGAATAATGGTTCTTAAAGCATATCCAATGAATGAATCATTACCGATATGATAAACTTGTTAAAGAAATCATAAGAATAAGGTGATTGTGTTGAAAATTAAGGCTATAGAACCAACGCCAAGTCCGAATACAATGAAAATCAATTTAGATCAAGAGCTTCCAATCGGGAAGAGCCATAATTATAAAAAAGAAACGGCTATGGATGCACCGCCTGTCATCCAGTCCATTTTACAAATTGAGGGGATTAAAGGTGTGTATCACGTGGCGGATTTTTTGGCAGTGGAACGGAACGCGAAATATGATTGGAAAAAACTATTACCGCAAGTACGCCAGGCTTTTGGGGAAAAAGCTGAAGCAGCTTCCCTGGCGGCTAAAGTGGATGAACATTTTGGTGAAATAAAGGTTGAAATCCAAATGTTTAAAGACATTCCCCTACAAGTGAAGTTGACTGATAGTACGACTGAACGTAGATTTGGCATGCCGGAGGATTTTTTAAAGGCAAGAGAGCGGGCACAGCTTCCCGAAGATAATTATATTCTTTTGCGGAAATGGCAGAATCAAGGTGTCCGGTATGGTGATTTTGATCAAATTGGCCAGGAGGTTGTTGAGGAATTAGTCGCCGCTTATCCGATAGATCGACTTGATGCACTTGTCACAAAAGCACAAACAAACGATTCCACTTCCGGTCAAAAACCGAAACCGGTACGTAAAACAGTAACAATTGACAATCTAAACAATCCTGACTGGCGGGTTCGTTACCAGTTACTCGAGCAAATGGAAGATCCGGAACTGGACAATTTACCTGTCCTTGAAAAAGCTTTATCAGATGAGAAGCCTTCCATTCGCAGATTAGCGACTGTCTACCTGGGGATGTTAAAAGAGAAGGAAGTCCTGCCGCTTTTATATCGGGCCCTGAAGGATAAAACTGTCACCGTTCGGAGAACAGCCGGCGATTGCTTATCTGATTTAGGCTATCCGGAAGCAGCTGGTGAAATGTCTTTAGCATTACAGGATCCAAGTAAATTAGTGCGCTGGCGGGCAGCAATGTTTTTATACGAAGTGGGAGACGAAGATGCTATTCCAGCTTTAAAAGCGGCGGAAAACGACCCGGAATTTGAAGTAAGCATGCAAATCAAAATGGCGATTGAAAGAATTGAAGGCGGCGAGGAAGCGAAGGGCTCGGTATGGAAGCAAATGACCGAAGCTAGAAAGACAGACCAGTAATTTTGTAAAATAACAAACGTATAGTATTCTAAAAAAGAGAATTGGAGTGGATCATGATGTCAAATGCATATGAAGAATATATGAAACAAGTGGTATTACCTATGCGCACAGAGCTAACGAGTGCGGGTTTTGAGGAGCTGACAACAGCAGAAGACGTTGAGGATTTTATGGATAAGACTAACGGTACAGCACTTGTCGTGGTGAATTCAGTATGCGGCTGTGCAGCCGGGCTGGCTCGTCCTGCAGCCACACAGGCCGTGTTGAATAGTGAGAAGAAACCGGACCATCTTGTTACCGTTTTTGCGGGTCAGGATAAAGAAGCGACTGCCAAAATGCGCGAGTATTTCGAAGGTATTGAACCATCATCACCATCGATGGCGCTAATAAAGGGTAAAAAAGTCGTCCATTTCATCCCCCGCCATGATATCGAAGGCATGCCAATGGAAGCAGTTATGCAAAATGTAATGGTAGCATTGGAAGCACATTGCTAATTAAGATATCGTTTTCAAGATAATTGTAGAAAATCGTTAAATTTAATTTTGGATTTATTGAAAAAAACTGATCGCCACGTGCTTTCAGTTTTTTTAATTTTATGGAATCTGCAAATAAGTAAAAGAAAATTTTTGAAAATAGTTCAAACTGATTTTTCCATTTTTTCAAAAAAAGAAGTATAATATTTTGTAAGAAACCTAAATTAAGTATTTATCGATAGAATGAAGGTGTGAAATAGATATGAATAAGTGGCTTCGTAAATCGCTGTTTGTTATGGTTTCCATTTTAACATTTGGCCTTGTTACGCCAACACAATTAATGAATACAGTAAATGCTGAGAAACTTCAAGACAGAGATGCCTTCGAAGCCGCAGTAGAAAATAGTTACAATAAAACGAATAGATTTATCGAACAATCAGAGTTTAATAGAGAACAGTTTTTGGAAGAACTGATCAATCAGGCAGAAATCCAGTCCTATCAAAAATTTGGTACAAGAATTAAGCCGGTGATTGAAAATGAATTTCGTGAAATTATTTTGCCAAATATCGAAAAAGCATTGGAGGAAACAGCTTCCCAATTTCCGGAAGATTATATTAAAAATCTCACCATCACCGAGCAGCCAGGTGCAGGACATTCTGAGAAAATTTTTAATATAAAAAATGGAGAAACAGGAAAGGATATCTTACGTTTCCATGTAAGAAGAGATAACCCGCCAAAGGCAGGATATTGGTTCAATTTTCATTACCATACGTACCATGATGATTTTCAAAGTCATCAAGAACTAGGATCGATTTATTGGAATAAAAATACACCGCCAAAGTGGATGAGTTAGTATTTTAGATTTACGAATGAGCAAGGAAAAAATTTATTATAATAAAATGAAACCTTTTTAAGAGAAACTCGTAAATAGACTATTACCAAAATTGGAGGAATGAAATAATGGCAGTTAGTTTATCAAAAGGCCAAAAAGTTGATTTAACGAAAACAAATCCAGGGCTGACGAATGTTGTGGTTGGACTTGGCTGGGACACTAATAAATATGATGGTGGAAACGATTTTGACTTAGATTCATCTGTTTTCCTTTTAGGAGAAAGTGGCAAAGTGTCGAACGAAACAGACTTTGTTTTTTACAATAATCCACAGGGTGCAGGTGGCGCTGTTGTACATACTGGAGACAATCGCACAGGTGCCGGTGATGGGGATGACGAACAAGTAAAAATTGACCTTTCTACGGTTCCAGCAAACGTTCAGCGGATTGCTTTTACTATTACCATTCACGATGCTGATAGTAGAAATCAGAACTTCGGTCAAGTTTCCAACTCATATGCTCGGATCTTCAATGAAGCTACAGGTGAAGAACTAGTACGTTTTGATCTGGGTGAAGATTTCTCAATTGAAACCGCAATTGTTGTCGGCGAATTATATCGTCACAATGGGGAGTGGAAATTCAGTGCAATCGGCAGCGGTTATCAAGGCGGGTTAGCAGCATTAGCAACAGACTTTGGCTTATCAATCGCTTAATAATTTGAAAATAATAGACCCGGAAGTGAGGGTCTTTTTGAAAAAGGAACCATTCTAGGAGGAATTCAGTTAATGACGGTTTTACAACATATTATAGATACGTATGCCCAGTTTTTTAATTGGGAAATGTGGGGAGAAGTGTTATCAAACCCGGTAAGCTGGGGGCTGATTGGTACCCTGGTAATTCTTGAAGGATTACTTTCCGCGGATAATGCGCTTGTTTTGGCGGTTATGGTTAAACATTTGCCGCCGGAAAAACGGAAGAAAGCCCTTTTCTATGGCTTATTAGGTGCCTATATTTTCCGATTTATTGCGATCGGAATTGGTGTTTTCCTCATCAAACTTTGGTGGGTGAAAATATTGGGGGCAGGATACCTCGCATGGCTGTCCATCAAGTACTTCTTAGATAAGCGAAAAGCTGCTGGAAATGATGATGATGAACATGCTGAAGGAATGAATCAAAGTGGATTGCTGATCCGGTTATTTGGAACCTTCTGGGGAACCGTTGCAGCTGTTGAATTAATGGATATTGCCTTCTCAGTAGATAGTGTTCTTGCAGCATTTGGTGTGAGCGAAGAGGTTTGGGTTTTATTAATTGGCGGTATGCTCGGTGTGTTAATGATGCGTGGTGTTGCAGGTGTGTTCTTGACATTAATTGATCGTGTACCTGAGTTGGAAACAACGGCCTATATTTTAATCCTAATTATTGCTTTAAAAATGCTACTTGCCGTAGCCGGAATTGATATGGGACATGTGACTTTCTTTATTATTCTATTAGTTACATTTGGAGCTACTTTTATTGTTCACTATATGAACAAGAAAAAGGAAGGCAGCAAGGAAAGTAATTTATAATATGTATCAAAAAAATGGGGAGCTGACGAGAGTCCGTCTCCTCTATTTTTTACCTTAAAAGAGGGGAACCTTATTATGGAGTTATTTACATATTTTTACGAGGATGAAATCAAGCGATTTTTCTATCAAAAGCCACAAAATTTCAATAAATATTCCAATCATGAGTTGTTGTCATATGGTTTAGGAGCGACACTCTATATGCCTGCCACACGCCCAAATATTCATCAGGAAATCCTCTCAAAGAAGCATGAAGGTTTAACCTCGCTAGTCATTGATCTTGAAGATGCGGTCGGCGACAATGAAGTTTATCGAGCTGAAGAACTGCTTATCAAGGAATTGTTAAAATTATTCGGAGAGTTGAATAAGGGATTTTTAAGTTTTGGCGATTTACCGCTCCTGTTTATCCGGATTCGTAACTTGGATCAGCTGAAGCGGGTAACAGGACTATTAGGCGATGCCACTACACTAATGACAGGGGTAGTCCTGCCAAAGTTTTGTGCCGATAATGGCGAGGAATTATTAGAAATGGTGCGCCAAATTCACACGCAGGAGCATCCGTTTTATGCGATGCCGATTTTAGAATCCGCAAGTGTTATCCAGAAAGAAACAAGAATGGAAGAATTAATAAAGATCAAGCTGCTTCTCGATCATTATAAGGAGCAAATTCTGAATGTTCGAATAGGGGCGACTGACTTTTGCGGTTTGTACGGGATTCGCCGGAGCGCGGACACCACCGTATATGAGATTGCTGTTTTAAGAGATTGTATCGCTGATATTATCAATGTCTTTCAACGGTTTGATAGTCCCTATGTCGTTTCAGGACCTGTTTGGGAATATTTTTCCACGAAAAACAGGATGTTAAAGCCACAGCTCCGTCAAACTCCATTTCGCGATCGATATGGGGATGAAGGGCTGAAATGGAGAGCAAAATTAATTGATGAAAATATGGATGGGTTGATTCGCGAGATTCTTATGGATATTGCTAATGGTTTGACGGGAAAAACAATTATCCATCCTTCACATATTAAAATCGTTCAGGCACTTAATGTCGTTTCCTATGAGGAATATATTGATGCCAGCAATATTGTAAAATCCGCAACTGGAGAGATTGGGGTTATGAAGAGTATGTTTGCGAACAAAATGAATGAAATTAAGCCCCATTATTTTTGGGCAAAGAAAATTCTCTTAAAATCGCAGCTTTACGGGGTGTTACATGAAGACTTTACAAACATTGACCTTATCAAAAAAGAAGTATACGTTTAATATCCTTGATTCCATTGAAACAGAGATAGATGTAGCAGAAAATCCGTATGAACTCCCAATCGAAGAGTTATTTACGATGGCAGCACGAATCAATAAGAAACGCTCATTTTTGTTTGTCAGTAAAGTATTAGGCAAGCATTTGCCGATTGATCCGAGTAAAGGGCTACTTACAGCTGCCCTTTTAGCTGCAAGATATTTAGAATCGGTAAAGAGCTTGGAATGTGTGGAAAAAGAAAGACTGTTGTCCACCTTTCTTGGGGGAGGTTCCTTTAATGGCTATGCCTTCGTTCCGGCTTCCATTAATCCCGTTGTAATTGGTTTTGCTGAAACGGCAACTGCTCTCGGACATGCTTTCTTCGATTGTTTTCAAACTGCTGAGTATTTCCACACAACCAGGGAAGAACTCTTGAATGAAAAACCTGTGATTACCTTCGAAGAAGAGCATTCCCATGCAACATCGCACCGTTGTTATATACCATTAGAGATGATTCATAATGACCGGGAAATCATTCTAGTAGACGATGAAATGACAACGGGAAAAACTGCGTTAAATATCATCCAATCCATTCATGCTAAATTTCCAAGACGGGAATATACAGTAGTAAGTATCTTGGATTGGCGTTCACCAGTACATAAACAAAATTTTTCAAAGCTTGAAGAGTGTCTCGAGATAAAAATCCATGTCGTCAGCCTGTTATCCGGTCATGTGCAGGTGCGGCAATTAAAAGAAATCGGGATTCAAGCTGTAGAAAATGAAGCGAAAGAGAATCGGGAACCGTCTGTAGAAATTCTGCAGCTTTCGTCCCAGTTTACTGCCACTGGATTTTCCTCTGCAAATCCTTTGACCAAGGCAGTATTTATTGCAGAGACTGGAAGATTCGGCTCGATGAGCCTTGGAAATCCTCCACTAAATAAAAGGGTTTCTGCTGCTGCATCATTCTTAAAGCAAAAAAGAAGTGGGGAAAAGACTCTATGCCTTGGAACCGGAGAATTCATGTACTTGCCAATGAAAATAGCGGCTGAAATGGGCAGTGGAGTGTATTATCAATCCACAACAAGAAGCCCGATTTATATCGAAAATAAAGAGGGCTATGGGGCGAGGTACGGGGTGAACTTCCCCAATCCTGAGGATCAGGAAGTTTCTCACTTTGTATATAATATTCCACAAGGTCATTACGATGAATTATTTATCTTTTTCGAAAGAGAAGTAGAATTTGAGAATCTACTGCCAATGCTGAAAGAATTGGGTAAAGCAGCCATTAAATCAATAAAGATTGTCTTTTTTTCGAAAGTCAGAGGTGAATAACATGCAAAAAGCAGTCAACAAACCGGCAAAAATCGGAAGCTATCATGATGACGACGTGCTTTTTTTATTAAAGGATTTAAGTGAAATAAAGCTGGAAGATTCTGCAATAAACCGGGAATCGAAGATCCAATCGGGAGGACATTATAGTGAATCCTTGCCGATTGAGTACCAGCCGCCGATAGAGTATGTCAATTTATTCTGGAAAACACTCCATGAATACAAACAAAAAGTGGCTTTGTGTGTAGGGATTGTTGCAGAACAAATCTACCAAGTAAAAGGAAATAACGCCATCCTCGTTTCGCTTGCGCGAGCAGGTACACCCGTGGGGATTTTAATCAAAAGATATATTAAGATGCGCTACGATGTTTCCTTAACGCATTACAGTATTTCGATCATCCGTGATCGCGGGATTGACGAGAATGCACTTTTCTATATTCGTAGTGAACACCCTGATGGGAACATTCAATTTGTAGACGGCTGGACAGGCAAAGGTGCTATTTCGATGGAATTAACAAAGGCATGTGCTTATTTTAAACAAAAATATGGGATTCCGCTGGATGACACACTTGCCGTCATTGCAGACCCCGGTTACTGTACCACCTTATTTGGGACAAGAGAGGACTTTTTAATCCCGAGCGCTTGTTTAAACTCGACTGTTTCAGGGCTTGTGAGCCGGACGGTTTTAAATGAACAATATATCGGCAAGGATGATTTTCATGGGGCTAAATATTACCGGGATTTGCTTGCTGAGGACGTCTCGAATGAATTCATTGATGTAATTTCTCAAGAATTTGAGCATGTTTGGGTAGAAGCAGCGGCGGCCGCTTTTCAAAAGAACCATGAGAAAATTGAAACAGGATTTTTGGGAATGGCGGATGTGAAGAGAATTCAAGCAGAATTTGCAATCGAAAGCCCTCATTATATTAAGCCTGGAGTAGGGGAGACGACGAGGGTTCTTCTTCGCAGGATTCCATGGAAAATTTTAATGCGTGACCCTTCAAGTCCATTTGTTAAACATATCCTCATGCTTGCGGAAGAAAAAGGGGTTGAAGTCGTGCCATATCCAAATTTGAATTATTTATGCTGCGGCTTGATTAAGTCGGTAAAGGAGATGCAAAAATGATTTTTGCATCTGACCTTGACCGCACATTGATGTATTCTAAACGAGCAATTGAAGAACTTGGAGTACCAAAAGAATCCACACTTAAACCCGTTGAACAAAAGGATGGCAGGTGGGTTGGCTTTATGACAGAAGCCTCCTATTGGGCATTAAAAGAGCTTTCCCTTCATAGTTTATTTGTACCGGTGACAACGAGGACAACAGAGCAATTTAACCGATTTGTCATTTTTTCGCAAGATATTTCGATTAAATACGCGATTACCGCTAATGGTGCAAACATCCTCTATCGCGGCGTAAGGATGGAGGAATGGTCAAACCATATTCTTAATCGTTTGCACTCGGAGTCGGTTTCACAAGCTGAATTACTGTCTATTTTGCAACGAGAAGGTTTCCATCTTGATGGGGAAAAGAAGCAGGCAGAGAATCTATTTTTCTATTACATATTATACCGCCTCCCAGCTGCTTCTGATAAAGTATTGATTCATGATTTAGCTGAAAAATATGGCTGGAGGATTTCCTTACAAGGGCGGAAGCTTTATTTTATTCCACATGCGATTAGTAAAGGAAGCGCACTTGAATATATTTGTAACCGTGAAGGGGTGAAAGCGATTGCGGGTGCGGGGGACTCCATCCTTGATTGGGACTTTCTGCAGAACTGCCACTATCGATTCGTTCCTAACCACGGAGAACTTGCAAAAGTGCTAGCAGGGGTGTCAGGCACCAGTAACCATATTCTTACCAAAAAACATGGGGTAAACGCAGGAGAAGAGATTCTCCAGCAGTTTCTTAAACTATTACCATTAAAAATCTAACCTTTTTCCTTGATTCGACTAAACAAAAAATAGTAAAGGCATGAAAATATAATATAGCTAGCAATGAAGAATAGAATGGACAGGGCTAATGAATTTATTTTTGTCGATAACAGCATCGTAAAGATAAAGCTGAATACAAATAAATCCAGATAGACAAATAGATCGGAAACCATTACGTCCATAAGTGTATTTAATTCCTCTTGAACGTGTTCTATCCTTGGCCGTTTATATAAAAATCTCATTCGAGTCACCTACTTTAGTGTCGTACTCATTAGTATGTAGGGACAGAGAAAAAGGTGAAAAATGAGTATACACCCCAAAATGTTGAAACATTTTTTTAAGACTTTCGTATAAACAAATGAACCAATTAATTAACTGTGTTATGATGATATAGTAACCTTACATAATTTGCTAAACGGAAAAAAAGCTTTCGCTTTTAGAGGGAAGGGATTATGAATGTATCCACTATTAAATCAATTGAACGTCCGCCCTATTAGCTCCCTCTCATATGAAAATTGGCACGGCTTGCTGAACAAAGCATTGCCGGAAAGGCCAAATTATTCAATAGAAAATGGAGCAATTCAAATTGGGCAAGTACTTGGGAAGTTTTTTGGAGTACCAATTGACGCGGATGAATATTATAACCAGTTATTTGATTACGTCAATAATAAGGAATGGAACCTGCAGCTGCTAAGTGAGGAGTCACTTGATAAAACGATTAATAATGCTCATTTCCAATCTATTCAAAAAGTGATCAATATTAATAATGAACAAAAGCTGTCGATCAACCGGTTTACTGCATTTCTCGATGGAGAGCAGCTACTGTTGAAGTCAAGTGTACCTGTGATCCATCGCAAACTAAGAGAAGCAATGATTGCCACGCTTGAGTTGTATTCGAAATTTGAACCTTCAGGGCTAAAAAACCACGAACTTAGAAGGATTCTCGTGGATATTGTTAAGTGGTCCATCAACCATTTACAGCCAGAACTGGAGTATGCTGACCCGCAAAAAGCGATGCCTAAATTCCTGTGGTATGGAGACTTTAAAAGAAGTCATCAATATTTTTTATATTATTTAATTAAGCTTGGCTGTGATCTCGTTATTTTTCATCCAGAAGGCAACGATATGTTAGCCGGGCTTATGGACGAACCAATCTTCACCCATCAATTTCAAAATAAACAGCTTGCAGAGCCTTTTCCGAAAGAAAAACGCACCAGGAAAACAACAGTTGCATACCGAGCGTCAAAAGAAATTGAGACGATTTTAAACCAGGAAGGCTCCGGCCTGTACAAACCATGGCAATTAAGGGATTATACGCCTTCCTCGATTACGTTGAAAACGACCTATGACGAGCTTTTTATTCTTAGTAAAGAAATAGCGATGATTCGCCCAGATTTTGTTGTCGAGAACGGACAAGTTAAAATCCCTTCTATTTTTGCTAAAGTACAGGGCGTAAGTAAAAATCGTAAAGAATACTGGGATCGACTGCAATCTCTGAGTCAATTGGAACATAGTTTACTGATTCGAAAGCTTCCATATACGATTCCAAGCCACAGTGATTTTCGCTTTCATTATCGAAACGCACTCGGCAAGGATGGCTTAATTGTTCCCGAAAAAATAATGCAATCACACTACTGGCCATATTCTTTTTTAGCAACAGGTCTGCAAAAAGGAATTGCAAATGCTATTAGCAGAATCTGCGATAAACCGGGTTTAAAGCCTATACAGATGGAAAGTCCCGATGATGTAAAGATGTATTTGTTTACACAGGCAATGTTTATGCCCAAAAATATCATTCAATTGATGGAGAGGTTTGATTATTCTCAGCATGTTCCGAAACTAATCATATACAATAACGAAGCAACCGGACCCCTTTCAAGGTCAGATGCGGCACTGCTGCTGCTTCTTAATCAATTCGGAATTGATATCATCTTGTATAATCCGCCAGGGCATAATGACATCGAAAATTATCTTGATGAACGATTATTTGATAAACACTGGCTCGATGACGTTGTGTTTGATCAAGAATTCAAAGAGCCATCACTTTTCAAAAAAGGGCTTTTTCAAGGAATCTTAAAAAATTTAAGGGGAGATTAAACAGTGAATCTATCACCAAATCCATCCAGCGGTTTAACACCTGCGAATGCCGAGGATGTCCTTACAGAAACAAAAGTATCCGATATAAAACTGGCACTTCGCAAAGAACCTGAAATTCAAAACTTAGCCCGCACCATCGATGAACGCGACCAGATTCAAATATTGGAGTTTGGGAAAGAGCCGGCCGTGCAAATATCTCGTTTCTCTGATCAAATCTTAAGCAATATGCGGACAACAAAAGTGGAAGATTCGGGTGAACTTCTGAAGCATCTTGGCCGGATTATGGATAAATTTGATGCTAAGGATTTCCAAAAGACTTCTGGGGGCATCTTTGGCAAGCTCTTTAAAAAGGGCGAGAAAATGGTGGAAAAGCTATTTGGGAAGTACCAGACCATGGGTTCCGAGATTGATAAAGTATATGTAGAAATTTCGAAATATCAGCATGAAATGGTCGATTCCACAAACATGCTTGAGCAAATGTATGAACAAAACTACCAATATTATTTAACCTTGGAAAAATATATTGTTGCTGGTGAATTAAAGGTAGAAGAACTGAACAATAACCAACTGCCGCAACTTGAAGCCCGTGTTGCATCAGGTGATCAGCTTGCCTCCATGCAACTGGACTCATTGAAAAATGCGATTGAGCTGCTAGAGCAGAGAATTTATGATTTAGAAATGGCTAAAATGGTTTCGTTGCAAACAGCACCGCAAATCCGCTTATTGCAAAGAGGGAATACAAAGCTAATTGGAAAAATCAATTCTGCTTTTGTTACGACAATTCCTATTTTTAAAAATGGCTTAATTCAAGCCGTTGCGGCGAAAAGACAAAAGCTTGTCGCTGATTCCATGAGTGAGCTTGACCGCAGAACAAATGAGATGCTCCTTAAAAATGCCCAGAACATTTCACAGCAAAGCACAGATATCGCAAGGCTTGCTGGCGGCCCAAGCATTAAAATTGAGACGATTGAGGAATCTTGGAATATTATCATCAAGGGGATGCAGGAAACAAGAGCGATTGAAGAAGAGAATAAACGAATGCGTATCGAGGGTACAAAACGTTTAGAGCAATTGCAAGACAACTTTAAAAAATTGAAACAATCATAGTAACAATATTGAAGAAATTCAAAAATTTTTAATTGGAGTGATTGGCATGGCTATTAATTTACAAAAGGGTCAACGTGTTGATTTAACGAAGGGTAATCCAGGGCTTTCTAAAATCTTGGTAGGCTTAGGCTGGGATCCTGTCCAAAGCAGCGGTGGCGGCGGTTTGTTCGGCGGTTTATTCGGCGGCGGTGGGGCTGCTAATATCGACTGTGATGCTTCTGTGATTATGTTAGGTGCGAACGATAAGCTGCAAAACAATAAAGATGTTGTTTATTTTGGGAACTTAAAAAGTAATGACGGCAGTGTCCAGCACTCTGGAGATAACTTGACAGGCGATGGGGATGGCGATGACGAGCAAATTATGGTGGATCTAAGCAGAGTACCATCCCATATCCAAAAACTTGTTTTCGTTGTAAATATCTATGATTGTATAAAACGAAAACAACACTTTGGCATGATTCAAAATGCATTTATTAGAATCGTAAATCCTAGTAACAATCAAGTGTTAATTCACTACAATCTAAGCGATAATTATGGTGGGCTTACCTGTCTTGTGACGGGCGAACTTTATCGACATGGCAATGAGTGGAAGTTCGCTGCAATCGGCAGCGGTACAAATGCAGCGAGCCTTAGTGAAGTTGTTCGTTCTTATAGCTAATAGGAAAAATTGTTCTTGATGAGGTGATTTTATTGGGTATCAATTTAGCAAAGGGACAAAGAATTGATCTAACAAAAACAAACCCTGGGTTAACAAAGGTTATTGTTGGCCTTGGTTGGGATACGAACCGCTATCACGGTGGTCAGGACTTTGATTTGGATGCTTCTGCTTTTTTAACAGATGCAAACAGTCGAGTGACTCAGGATTTGGATTTTATTTTTTATAATAACTTAGTCCACTCCTCAGGAGCGGTCGAACATACAGGAGATAACCGCACGGGTGAAGGGGACGGCGATGATGAGCAGATCAAGATTGATTTCAGTAAAGTCCCTTCCCATGTGAACCGGATTGCGATTTCGGTTACAATTCATGATGCCGAAGCAAGGAGCCAAAATTTTGGCCAAGTCTCCAATGCCTTCGTTCGTTTAGTTGACGAGGAAACAGGTGGAGAAGTCCTAAGATATGATCTTGGTGAGGACTTTTCCGTTGAAACGGCTGTTGTTATTTGTGAGCTTTACCGCCATAATGGTGACTGGAAATTCAATGCTGTCGGAAGCGGTTTTGCAGGCGGTTTAGCCGCGCTTTGCCGGAATTTTGGGTTAGAAGTTTAAATGTATTGTATGGAGAGGCTGCCGATGTCGTCAGCTTCTTTATTTGTATAATCTTCCATTATTACCTTGAATACTCCAAAATTTCTGCTATTTCCTATGTTATAATTCTATTAAATATAGACAAAAATGGGGAATAGTATGCGGAAATGGGTCGTTTCTATTATCATAACTGGTTTGTTCTTATCATCAATAACAACATCACAAGCCTCTTTTGACGGTACAATGCTAGGAGATTTTCCAAGCAATTCTGTCCTCTATCAATCTTTTAAAGATAACAAATCGAGACAATTGTTAAATCAAATCATTATATTGCCAAAGCAATCTTTCAATCAAAAAGAAGCTGCCGCAATGATTTCACGAATTGGTTCATTATCAAGTTCTCTATTGGAAAAAGTTAATCAAAATGGAATAAATGTAAAGCTTTTTACAGGAAAGCTGACGGATAATCCAACGGCCAGTCAATTAGCTGGACAAGTTCCAAGAGGGTATCAAGCTAACATAACCTGGGATGACGTCCCTGGTATTGGAGGTTCAAAGGTTGTACTTGCTAAAATTGGTTCAAGTGCACAAGGAAAAGGACATGGCTCCGTGAATTTAGAATTACATGAACTGGCACATTCTATCGACCGCTATGTGTTTGGTGACATAAGTGGGTCGGAAGAATTTCACAGAGTGTGGGAGAAAGAGCATGAACAGCTGTTTCCTGGGAATGGTTATTTCCTTTTTCCAGAGGAATATTTTGCTGAGGCCTTTGCAATGTATCATTTAAATAAAGATACAAAAGAACAATTACTTTTGAAAGCACCTTTAACATATAAATTCATTAAAAGCCTTCACTAAGCTCTCGGTGATTGTTAAAATAGTATGATATGAATGGCTGCAAAGGGAGTGTCCAAAGTGAAGCAATATTTAGAATTATGTGAGCATGTGCTTATAAATGGTACTAAAAAAGGTGACCGTACTGGAACAGGTACCATCAGTACCTTTGGTTATCAAATGAGATTTAATTTAGAAGAAGGTTTTCCACTGTTAACAACCAAAAAATTGCACCTAAAATCGATTATCTATGAATTGCTTTGGTTTTTGAAAGGTGATACGAATGTTCGTTACCTGCAGGAGAATGGTGTGCGGATTTGGAATGAATGGGCCGATGAGAATGGAGAACTAGGGCCTGTTTACGGTCATCAATGGCGTTCATGGACTGGTGCCGATGGAAAAACAGTGGATCAAATCAGCGAATTAATAGAACAGATAAAGACAAATCCAAGTTCACGAAGATTGCTTGTCAATGCCTGGAATGTAGCCGAGATTGATAATATGGCACTGCCGCCATGCCATTGCATGTTCCAATTTTATGTAGCGGATGGAAAGCTGAGCTGTCAGCTATACCAGCGCTCGGCGGATGTGTTTCTCGGTGTACCGTTTAATATTGCTTCCTATGCACTATTAACATGTATGATTGCACAGGTGTGTGATTTAAAACCGGGAGAATTTATTCATACTTTTGGGGATGTTCATATTTATCAAAACCATCTTGAACAAATAAAGCTGCAAATGGAAAGAGAGCCGCGTGCGTTGCCAGTCCTTAAAATCAATCCGAATGTAAAAGATATTTACTCATTCGAATATGAAGATTTCACTTTAGAAGAATATGATCCACATCCACACATTAAAGGAGTGGTCAGTGTATGATTTCCTTTATCGTTGCAATGGATGAAAACCGCGCGATAGGCAAGAACAATCAATTGCCATGGCATTTGCCGGAAGACTTAAAATTTTTTAAAAGAGTGACAATGGGTCACCCGATTGCCATGGGTAGAAAGACGCATGAATCGATTGGCCGTGTACTACCGGGCCGAGAAAATATCATCATTACCCGCCAGCACGATTACAAAAGCGACGAATGCACTATATTTAATTCAGTTGAGGAATTTGTAAGGTATTGCCAAAGAAAGGACGATGAAATTTTTGTTATTGGCGGGGCGGAAATTTTTAAAGCGACATTTCCTTATGCAGATCGGTTATACATAACCTATATTTATAAATCATTTGATGGAGACACCTTTTTTCCAGAATTCAATTTAGACAAGTGGGAATTAAACTCCTCTGAAAAAGGAATCAAGGATGAAAAAAATCCTTACGATTATGAATTTAGGATATATGATCGAAAGGCTTAGCATATTGAAAGAAGCACCAGCAGACACTGGTGCCTCTTTACGTAAAACTTACTATTATAAATATGAGCCATTTAATTCATATTCTGCCATTTTTGCTAGCATACCCCTGAATTCATGTGGATGGCAAAATTCTTCCTCATGGAAATGAGTTTTCACCCAGGCAATTAATTCAATTGGACTGTTGAAATATTCTCCACTCCGATCGCTCTTACGAATGGTGTATCTCCCGTTGTCATCATCAATTGTTACCTCAACAGGGAGGGCTCCATCAAAACTGCATAGTGAAAATTCCATCCTCATCACATCCAATCCGTTGGTTTAATAATTTTCATTAGTATATGTTCCTAATGTTCAAATTATATGCAAAAAAAAGACAGTTGTCAAAATATTTTAAAAATTTCATCAAAAAATTGGACATTGACTTTAGAAATAGTAATTGTTAAATTGTCTATAGTGATTTAAAATGCTAAAAATCACTTTGAAGGTATTTTTATTAGATTTTGTGAAATTACTATGAATTATTGAAGATAATTAACGCAAAAGGGTTTTTCAATACTATAATCATAGTAGAAATACACAACATTTGAAGGGGATGTAAATCCATGTTTTCTAATATCGGAGTACCCGGATTAATTTTAATTTTAACACTTGCGCTGATCATTTTTGGGCCTAAGAAACTGCCGGAAATCGGAAAAGCTTTTGGACAAACTTTAAAGGAATTTAAAAAGTCAACCCGTGAACTTACGGATGATGTAATGGAAGACATCAAGGAAGAAAAGAAAAACTTGACTAAATAAGGTGTAAGATTAATGTCTTGCACCTTTTTCTTCTCGGTGTTTTTAACTTAAGGATGCGTGAAATCATGTTTATCTCCCAAACGAGCATTCTTTTTGCTGTTGGGAGATACATACACGCACCCATTTTTTCAACCTTTGAAATTGGCAGGGGAAGTAAATGGAAGATAAAGAACTAAATTTAGTTGATCATTTAGAAGAATTGCGCAAACGGATTATCATTTCGGCTCTGGCATTTGTTGCTTTTTTTATCGTCGGTTTTATTTATGTTGATGATATTTATCGCTGGTTTGTAGGCGATACAAAACTGATGGTTCTTGGGCCAAGTGATATTATGTGGATCTATTTCATGCTTGCAACTGTTGTTGCTGTTGCAGGAACCATCCCTGTCTTAGCGTTGCAAATTTGGCTATTTGTAAAGCCGGCGTTAAGACCAATCGAGAGAAAAATTACCCTATCATATGTACCGGCTTTATTTTTCTTATTTATTAGTGGCCTTGCTTTCGGATACTTTGCCATTTTTCCAATGGTATTGAACTTTTTGGTAAACATTGGTCAAGATATGTTTGTTACTAACTTCACTGCCGAAAGGTATTTTAGCTTCATCATGAACATGACTCTTCCATTCGGAGTGTTATTTGAACTTCCGGTGGTCGTTATGTTTTTAACTTCACTGGGAATTATTAATCCGTTTGTTTTATCTAAAATTCGTAAATATGCCTACTTTGTTCTGATTATTATTGCCGTTGTGATTACACCGCCAGACTTTATGTCTGACTTTGTCGTAACATTACCACTCTTGCTCCTGTATGAAGTTAGTATTAATTTATCGAAATTCGTTTACCGGAAACGGTTAAAGAAGCAGCAAGAAGCAGAGCAGGATGAAGAAAAGGAAGAAGCAGTAGAAGTATAATGGTAAATGGAAAGGCCTTAAGGGATTAAACAATCTCTTAAGGCCTTTTTGTTATGTTTATAAAATATTATTTTCAACGTATTTAAAGAAAATATCGTAAAAATGCAGTTAAGGATTCTTTGTGTACTTTTTGGAAATTTCAGGACGAATGACCCGCCAATATACTACAATTTTCTTGAAATCAAGTTTTTTACTTATTTATTTGATAAGTGGAGGGGTTAGCGGATGAAGAGACAGAAAACAGTATATGAAGCCGCAATCGATCATGGTTTTAGCCGTCGTGACTTCCTGAAAATGTGTACGGCATTAGCTGCCACACTAGGGTTTGAATTTACACAGTCGGATCAAGTTGTTAAAGCCATGGAAACGAAGACAAGGGTACCAGTTGTATGGCTGCAATTCCAGGATTGCACCGGTTGCTCCGAATCATTTATTCGTTCATCACAACCAAAGACAGAAAGTGTTTTACTAGAAATGATTTCACTAGAATATTCTGAAGTCCTTTCCGCACCATTGGGCCATCAGGCAGAAGTTTCTATGAAACAAGTATTAAAGGATTATAAAGGAGAATATGTGCTTGCAGTAGAAGGAAGCATCCCTGATGATGATGCCTTTTTAACGGTGGGAGGCCAATCGGCAAAGGAAACCTTCCTGGAAATGGCTGCCGGAGCCATGGCAATTGTCGCCTATGGCTCTTGTTCATCTTGGGGTGGAATTGCTGCTGCACACCCGAATCCAACAGGTGCTAAACCGGTCACAAGCTTTGTGAAAAATACACCAACAATACTAGTTCCCGGCTGCCCGCCAATAGCAGAGGTTATGACTGGTGTGATAGCTCATATCATTACATTTGGGAAAATTCCGGAATTAGACCAATATGGCCGGCCAAAGGCTTTTTATCGACACCGAATCCATGATAAATGTAACCGCCGTGCCTATTTTGATGCAGGTTTATTCGTTGAAAATTTTGATGATGATGGTGCAAAACACGGTTATTGCTTATATAAGGTTGGCTGTAAGGGTCCGACAACATATAACTCATGTGCTGAAATGCGCTGGAACGGTGGGGTAAGCTATCCAATCCAATCCGGTAACCCATGTTTCGGCTGTGCCGAAAAAGACTTTTGGGACAACGGTCCGTTTTATACCAGAAGGGCAAAGATTCCCGGAACGCAAACAACAATTAATCCAGATGGTATCGGCTTAGCTGTTGTTGGCTTAGCCTCAGCAGGTGTTGCAGTTCATGCTGTAGGTACAGTAATCAAGAAAAAGATAGATGACAAACGAGGTGAAGAACATGAGTGAACGCATTGTAGTTGATCCAATAACAAGAATTGAAGGGCACCTGCGTGTAGAAGTGGATGTAGATGAGCAAGGTGTCATTAAAGAAGCATTTAGCTCTGGAACATCTGTCCGCGGACTAGAGTTGATTGTCAAAGACCGTGACCCGAGGGATGTTTGGGCATATGTACAGAGAATATGCGGTGTATGTACAACGGTACATGCGCTCACTTCGATTCGAGCAGTAGAAGATGCATTAAAAATAAAAATTCCGAGAAATGCTCATTTAATTCGTGACATTATGAACGAAGCCCAATTTGTCCATGACCATGTCGTCCATTTTTACCATTTGCACGCTTTGGATTGGGTCGATGTTCTCAGTGCCATCAGTGCAAATCCGGCAGAGACCTCCAAACTGGCACAGTCCATTTCAAGCTGGCCCAAATCATCTCCTGGTTATTTCACAGATGTCCAAAATAAAGTGCAGAAGTTGGTACAAAGCGGACAGCTGGGAATTTTCGCAAATGGCTATTGGGGCCATAAAGCCTACAAACTTCCACCTGAGGTAAACTTACTTGCTGTTGCCCATTACTTGGAAGCATTAGATTGGCAGAAGGAAATTGTCAAAATCCATACTATTTTTGGTGGGAAAAACCCTCATCCGCATTATGTTGTCGGCGGAATGGCCACACCGCTTGATATTAACAGCGACAATGGGGTGCACGCAGAAAGATTAATGCATGTATCACAGCTCATCGATCAGGCGAGGGAGTTTGTTACTCAGGTATATATTCCTGATTTACTCGCAATTGGTTCATTCTATAAAGATTGGACATATGGCGGCGGTTTAAATAATTACTTATGCTATGGAGATTTTTCAACCGGTGATATTTATGATACAAAGCTTTATCGGATGCCGCGCGGAATTGTCTTAAATGGCAACCTAAAAGAGGTGTTAGATGTTGACCTTAAGGACCCTAAACATGTTCAAGAGTTTATTGAGCATTCCTGGTACACCTATGATGGAAAAGAGGGCGGCAAAGGGAAGCATCCATTTGATGGAGAAACCACACTTAAATACACGGGTCCAAAAGCACCGTTTAAAACATTGGATACTGACAAACAGTATAGCTGGTTAAAAGCTCCACGCTGGAAGGAGCACCCGATGGAAACAGGTCCTCTCGCTAGGATGATTGTCGGCTATGCAGCAGGAAAAGAAGAGATTGTTACGATCGTGGACGATACCTTGAAAAAGCTTGACCTGCCAATTACTGCATTGCAATCAGCTCTAGGCCGTACCGTTGCCCGCGGTCTTGAAACCGTTTTAATTTCAGGCTGGCTACGTAATGACATGGATGAACTTTTGAAAAATGTGAAGAGCGGCAACCAAACGACATTTGACCGCTCAAAATGGGAACCAAGCACATGGCCTGAACGTGCTAAAGGTGTTGGCTGGATGGAAGCACCACGCGGGGCGCTCGGGCATTGGATTGATATTAAGGATGGGAAAACACATAACTATCAAGCTGTTGTACCATCAACTTGGAACGCATCACCGCGCGATCATAATAATAAAATCGGTGCATATGAGGCAGCTCTTAAAGGGACCCCAATGTTAAATAAAGAACAACCGCTGGAAATCATGCGGATTATTCATTCTTTTGACCCATGTCTTGCCTGTGCCGTTCACTTAACCGATTTGGAAACAAATAAAACGACTGAAATTCGTTTAGGTTAGGAGTTGAAAAAATGGGTGCGCCTAAATTACCGACTCAAACGCCAGGCCTGTTCCCTGAAAACCCGGTGATCAACAGCGAGAACTCGTATCATAAGGATGAGCCAATCATTTATTCAACTATGGAAAATGATGTAAAAGCATATGTGTGGGAATTGCCGGTCAGAATTTACCATTGGGTAAATGCCGTGGCAATTGTCATCTTAATGGTGACGGGTATCTATATTGGAAAACCTTTCGCCGGAGCAGGAATACCCGAGGAAGCCTATTATTCCAACCTGATGGGCTGGGTAAGATACATTCACTTCTTTACTGCATTCGTCTTTACTGCAAGTTTTATCTATCGAATGTATTGGTGCTTTGTTGGAAATAAGTTTGCTAAATTTAATCCATTTCGCTGGGTATTTTGGAAGGATACATTCCATACGGTTAAGTTCTACCTGTTTTTAAAAAATAAAAAGCCACACTTCGTGGGACATAATCCGCTGGCACTGTTAAGTTATTGGATCTTTAATTATCTTGGTTCAGTAATTGTAATCCTTACCGGTTTCTTTATGTATTTTGAGCCACAGAAAGAAACTATTTGGGCAAAATTGTTTGCATGGGTTCCTTATCTTTTCGGGGATAGCTTTATGATGCGTTCATGGCATCACTTGACTGCTTGGGCCTTCATGATCTTTATTGTACTCCATGTTTACTTAGCATTCCGTGATGATTATCTTGAACGCTGCGGTTCCATTTCATCTATGTTTACGGGTTATAAAACAGAACCGAAAAAGGCAGTTGGTGAAAAAAATGATAAATAAGGATAACGTACAAAAGATTACTATTTTAGGTATTGGCAACACCCTCTTCTCTGATGAGGGTGTTGGCATTCACCTTTTGCCCTTACTTGAGGAAACATTAAAAGACTATGAAAATATCGAAATTGTGGAAGGATTAACAGACGGGATGAAATTGCTCGGACCAGTTGAAGATGCAGAAAATCTCATTATCATTGATGCGATTAATGCAGGAAAGGCAGGCGGAACTATCATTACCTTGAAGGGGGATGAGATCCCAGCCTATTTTGGTATTAAAATGTCCATCCACCAGCTTGGTTTCCAAGAGGTATTATTAGCCGCGAAAATGCGAGAACGATATCCAAAGCAAATTGTGATGTTCGGGATGCAGCCAACATCGCTGGAGTTAGGCATCGGACTGACAGAGATGAATCAAAGTAAGCTCGAAGAACTTGCTAAAACGGTAGTGGATCAAGTTAATCAGTGGAGAATTGTTTCATGAGACGGGGCGATTTTTTAAGAGAAATGGCAGGGGGCCTTTTCCAAACGGTTAAATCTGCATATGAGCCTTTTTTAAGCGAGGATTTGGAAAAGGTAGAAGCCGCCGCAGATCGAGCTCTGGGAATTACATGGCATCCTTTTTTAAAAGAACATGAGCATTACAGCAATCTTGAAATGAAGTTTATTGGCGGAAAACCCGTAATAGTTACACACAACGGAACGAACATACAGGCATTTGATGGAGTGTGTCCTGGGTGTTCGAATATTATTATCGTAACAACGCTATATTCAAGTGGGAAATGTTTGAATTGTCAAAAAGAATACAATTTTAAGACACAATCAGGAGATTTACAGCTCAACTCAAACCCAATAAAACGAAAAGAAGACTCGTATTTTATTGGGTTTCAGAAGTATATGAAACAGGGTGATCATGATGCATGAAATGTCATTGATGGGGGATATTCTTCAGCTTGTACAGGAAGATGCGGCCGTTAATGGAATCCAAAAAATAGAAAAGGTTGAATTAATTGTTGGGGAAATCGCAAACGCCATGCCTGATGCTTTAAAAATGGCCTTTGATATTTTTAGCAATCAAAATTTGCATCTTTTTTCAGAAAATGCGGAACTGGTGATTCATCTTGAGGAAGCAAAAGCAAAGTGTATCCTTTGTGGCGAAGAGTACAGACCAGATCAAAAAATTGCATTATGTCCTATCTGTCACGTTCCTTCAGGCCAGCTGCTGACTGGAGAAACATTTCAGGTTTTATCATACGAAGGGAGTTATGGAAGATGAAAGTGACATTAAGAACAGATGTGTTAACAAATAACAACAAGGCTGCAGACTTCAATCGAGAACTGTTCCACAACACCAAAACCTTGGTGATTAATCTTATGAGTTCTCCGGGAGCAGGTAAGACGACCTTATTAGAAGAAACGGTCAGAGAACTATCAGGAAAATATCGAATTACCGTCATCGAAGGGGATTTAGCGACGGAAAGGGACGCAGTCCGGATTCGAGCCATGGGTGCTAAAGCAGTCCAAATAAATACCCATGGGGGCTGCCACCTTGATGCCCGTATGATTGCAGCTGCATTAGGAGAATTCGATTTGGATGCTATCGACATTCTTTTCATCGAAAATGTCGGTAATCTCGTTTGTCCATCAGGATACGACCTTGGTCAGCAGCATAAAGTTGCCGTATTAAGTGTCCCTGAAGGTAATGATAAAATCCCGAAATACCCGCAAATGTTTATGCGTACGGAACTTGTTTTATTAAATAAAATTGATTTATTGCCATATCTCGATTTTAGTGTCGAGGAAGCAAGAAAGGATCTCTCTGAAATCAATCCCGAGTCCAATTTATTCCCACTCTCTGCCCGTACACAGGAAGGACTGCATGAATGGTTTTCTTGGATTGAAGGAGCATTTCTGAAATGTGTACAGCAGTAAAGGTTGCCGTTCGCGGCAGGGTCCAGGGGGTCGGTTTCCGGCCATTCGTCTTTCAGCTTGCCGACAAATACAAGCTAAACGGCACCGTTCAGAATAACATGGACGGTGTCAAAATCCACCTTGAAGGGAATTTAGAGTCGGTTCAAGCCTTTTTATCGGACTTGAACAACAGGGCTCCAAGACTTTCAAAAACTCATGAGATATTGATCGAGGAAACGGTACCTCAAAATGTAACTGAGTTTACGATCATTCCGAGTGAACGAAGCGGAACATCGATGCTCGTCATTCCGATTGATTCGGCTGTTTGTGACGATTGTCTAAATGAAATGAATGACCCGAATAATTTTCGCTATCAATACCCGTTTATCAATTGCACCCAGTGCGGTCCACGCTACACGATAATCGAGGAGCTGCCGTATGATCGGCCCTATACATCGATGAAAAGTTTTCCGATGTGTGATGATTGCAGGAGGGAATATGAAGACCCGACCAACCGACGCCATCATGCCCAGCCAATTGCCTGTCCGATATGCGGCCCAAAGGTGCAGTTGCTTGATAAAAATGGGACCGAAACAGATTCAGAGAATCCGATTAAGACAACGATAAAATTATTAAAGGATGGCAGGATTTTAGCGATAAAAGGAATTGGGGGCTATCATTTTTGCTGCGATGCTCGTAATGAACAGGCAGTGGCAGAATTGCGAAAAAGGAAAAACCGGCCACTAAGGCCGCTGGCGGTGATGGCGGCATCCATTTCCGCAGTAGAAGGTATTGCTAAAGCGGATAAGGATGAACGTGACCTTTTAAAAAGTCCGGAATCACCAATTGTGATCGTAAAGAAGCATGAACAAAATTCACTCGCTGAGAGTGTGGCGCCGGAAATGAGTACGATTGGGGTGATGCTGCCATACACACCGCTCCATCACTTACTTTTTACAGATACCGATCTATCTTGTCTGGTGATGACCAGCGCCAACCCATCAGGCATGCCGATTCTTTATAAGGACGAGGAAGCTTTTCATTATTTAGCGGGTATTGCTGATTTTTATCTCATTCATAACCGGGAGATTCTCCATCCTGTTGATGATTCCGTTGTTCAAATAAATGATGGAATGCTCGATTTCCTGCGCAGGTCAAGGGGATACGTCCCTGACCCATTTTCGACAAGTCACGATGTGACAGGAATCGTCGCTTTCGGCGGTCAACAAAAGACAACATTTACGATTGGTCGAAATGAGCAGATTTTTGTCGGTCCACACATCGGAGATTTGGAAAATATTGAGACAATTGACTATTACAAACAAGAATTAGAACACTTGTTAAAATGGATTGATATACCAAAAAACATAGCTGTCATCGATGCCCATCCTGGCTATAATGTTCAAAAGATGGTAAAAGAGTACGCGTTTGCAGAAATAATTGAAGTCCAGCACCATCATGCCCATATGGCGGCCTGTATCGAAGAACACCAAATCCCCGGGAAGGCATTTGGAATTATCTTGGACGGTACGGGGTATGGTCTTGACGGTAACATATGGGGTTTTGAAATCTTCTATGGTGATGCCGGAGAATTTGAACGCATGGCCCATTTACACTATACTCCCCTTCCAGGAAGTGAAAAGTGTATTCGTGAACCATGGAGGAATGCTGCTGCCATGCTCATCTCGCTATATGATGATGAGGGTTTGGCCATTGCCAAGGCAATTTTTGCAGACAAAGTTTCAGAGATTGATTTATTAAAAATTATGATTGAAAAGAATGTGAATACCATTTATGCCGGAACATGCGGCAGGCTGTTCGACGCTGTTAGTGCCATGTGCGGTATTACTCAAGTGTCAAGCTATGACGGCGAAGCGGCGATCCGGTTAGCGGAACTGGCGGACGATCGCTGCATCTTTGAGCCATATTCCTATGAATTAATAGACAAAGAGATTTTAACGATTAATTTTTCTACAATGTTGAAGGAAATTGCTTTCGATGTTTTGGCGGGCAAAGATGTTCATTTAGTAAGTGGAAGATTCCATGAAACAGTAGTCCAAGCGATTGTCTGTGCCATGGTGGATTTGAATAATAAAAATCCAGATGCAGAAAAAAAGGTAGTTTTATCTGGGGGAAGTATCCATAACCGTTATGTTAGAAAAAGACTTGCAGCTGAATTGAGGGAAAAGTCTTTTGATGTACTTGTTCCAGAGCAGGTACCATGTAATGACGGAGGATTATCTTTTGGGCAATTAGTGGTTGCCGCAGCAAAAAGGAGTGCAAACCAATGTGTGTTGGAGTACCAGCAAAAGTTGTGAAAAAGATGGAATATAGTGCGGTCGTCGATGTCTTGGGTTCTCAGACGACAGTTGGAACCATTTTTGTTCCTGAAGTCAAGCTTGGTCAATATGTGATCGTACATGCCGGTCAGGCGATGAGTATTGTCGATGAAACCTATGCATGGCAGAGTGTGGAAGAATGGAGGAAGCTCGTCGATGCTCGAAATGCAGAAACAGTCAAATAACCCGGAAATTTGTAAACCGCTTGTCGAAGCCGTTATTGAAAAAGCAAATGAATTCCAGCAAAAGTTTGGAAGGAAGCCTGCATTTATGGAGGTATGCGGCTCCCATACCATGTCACTTGCCCGCACAGGGGTTAAGCAATGCTTGAAGAATGACGTGAATCTCATTTCCGGCCCGGGTTGTCCCGTCTGTGTAACAGACCAGCGATCGATCGATGCTATGATTGCCTTAGCTGAAAGTGAGAACCGGATTATTTGTACCTTTGGCGACATGATGAGGGTGCCGGGTTCAAGCAAAACGCTGCTGGATTCCAAGATTGCCGGAAAAGATATCCGCGTTTTATATGCACCTGTTGATGCAGTGAAGATTGCGGAAGAAAATCCTGACAAAGAAGTGATTTTTCTTGGCGTCGGTTTTGAAACAACGATTCCGATTCTGACCTTAATGGTTGGGGAAGCGGAAACACGTGGGATCAAGAATTTTTCCATTTGGATGACAACTAAACTTGTCGAACCGGTACTCCGCTTTTTATTAGATGCCGGTGAAGTCCAAATGGACGGCTTTTTGCTTCCTGGTCACGTCTCTATTGTTTTGGGAGAAGATTCCTATCAGTATTTAGTCGATGAATACTGCATTTCCGGCGTAATTACAGGCTTTGAGACAGCAGAATTACTCTCCGGGATTTATAAATTAATCGATATGGCATTGACAGGCAGGGTAGCGATTGAAAATAACCATCCTGCCGTTGTCACTAAGACAGGGAATCAAGTCATCCATCAGTGGATTAAACATTATTTAACAGAATGTGATGAGGCATGGCGCGGCATGGGAGTCATTTCCAAAAGCGGTCTAGATCTTAAACCTGAATTTGAACAATATAATGCGAAAAAAAGGTTTACGGTGGAAGTCGGAGAGACTAAAAAAACAAAATGCCGCTGCGGCGAAGTGATACGCGGCCTGATCTCACCGAATGACTGCCCGCTGTTTGGAAAAGCCTGTCATCCAATGAACCCAATTGGACCATGTATGGTCTCGGCAGAAGGCAGCTGTGCCGCCTATTATCAATACATGAGGGAGAGCTTTTAATGGAGAAATATATCAGTCTAGCACATGGTGATGGCGGGGAATTAAGCCATCAATTAATCAAGGACGTTTTCATTGAAGCTTTTGGTGATGGAAATGCGGCACTGTTTGATGCGGCAGCGATTACAATGACAACGCACAGGATTGCTGTGACAACTGATTCGTTTGTCATCAAACCGATTTTCTTCCCAGGCGGTTCGATTGGTAAATTGGCAATCGCAGGGACTGTCAATGATTTGGCCGTAAGTGGGGCGAACCCGGCATTTTTAACATGCGGCTTTGTCATTGAAGAAGGATTTCCAATTTCCGATTTAAAGCGAATCGTAACAGACATGGCAGACGAAGCGAAGAAAACAGGCGTAACCATTGTGGCCGGTGACACGAAGGTTGTCGAACGAGGTAGTGCTGATGGCGTATACATCAATACGACCGGAATTGGTATCTATGAAGATACGCGCGGTTGCAGCCTTGAATTTGAAGAAGGTGATGCCATCATCGTCTCTGGTACGATTGGAGATCACGGGATTGCTGTTCTTGCGGCGAGAGGTGAACTGGGAATAACAGTGCCAATAAATAGCGACTGTGCCTCATTGAATAAAATGCTGTCAGAGGTTCTCAGGTCTACTGATGGTGTTCGGATTATGCGCGACCCAACGAGAGGGGGCATTGCTACCACCCTCGTGGAAATTGCTGAAGATTTTCATTTGACGATGAAAATTAATGAGCTCGATTTGCCGATTAGAGAAGAGGTTCATGGGGTTTGCGATATATTAGGATTTGATCCGCTTTTTCTCGCCAATGAAGGAAAAGCAATTATTGTCGTTGCTGATCGAGAAAAAGAAAAAGAAAAAGTAATCGATATTTTACGAGAGTTCCCTGAAGGGAGAGATGCGGCTGTCATTGGTTCCATCATCGGAAAAGGAAAAGGCCAATTATTATTAGAAACCCCACTAGGCTCCAAACGCTTATTAACCAGATTATCAGGAACGATGTTTCCAAGAATATGCTAGAACAAAAGACCCTCATTCCGCTTGTGGATGAGGGTCTTTTAAATCTCCCTCTTGCATAACTTGTATAGTAGAAAAGCTTTTTACTACAAAAACAGGAGTTGTGAAATATGTACAAAAAGCTCTGCCCAAACTGCCAAAAGCCATCCTTCAGCAGCTGTGATACCGGAAAGTGGATCTGCCCCAATTGCAATCAAAACCTCACCTACGCTAAACTCCACGATGCTGAAAGCCGCAACCCAGATCATCCTCACTTGTTTCTTGTCCAAAAACGTTATTCCCTACACAACCCTAAATCGCTACCACTGGTCAGACCTTACATTTTCAAATCATATGATTGACATAACAGGCCATTACATGAAATTCATGACTTATTTTTGTTGCAAATATTTCACAAATATTTTTCTAAACCAAGCATAATTAGACACCTTTCGAGTTCTAATAGGTGTATAATATAGTCAAACGGGTGAAAAAGAGGATTGATATTTTGTTATTCAAAAGCCTAGAGTTCAAAAATGATGTTGGACAGAAGGTTAAAGTCATGGATATTCCTGTATTGGAGGAAGATAGTACTTATAAATTTATGATCCAAGTCCGTTTACAGACGTTTCTTGCGTCCATTGATCAAGAAAGAAAGCCAAAGAGATGCTACTCATTTAAAGAATATTTGAAAAAGGTCATGAAATGGCCGGATTATGAGCAGCTTTTTAAAGTGGGAGAATTAAAAAATAACGCTTAATTTCATTCGAGCATCGGGCGACCGTTGCTCTTTTATTTTTTCAATATAATATATTTCATTCAAATCATGAAACCTGTATAATACATAGCAGTAATGGTAGGGATGTGACGTTATGAGCAAAATAAAAATTGTAACCGATTCAACTTTGGATATATCAAATGAAATGGCTGCCAAGCTTGGTATTATTATTGTACCTTTGACTATAACGATAAATGGAGAAACTTTTTTAGATCGGGTAGAAATGAATCCGGTTGAATTTATTGAAAATATGAGTGGTTCTAAAGAATTACCGAAAAGCTCACAGCCTTCCACAGGAGCCTTTCTTGAAGTCTATGACCGGCTTGGGGCAGAAGGTTATGAAGTATTATCCATTCATATGACCGGAAAAATGAGTGGTACAGTGCGCTCGGCCGAAAGCGCTGCCCAAATGACGGAGACAAAAGTTACTGTTGTTGATTCCAAATTTATTTCGAAAGCCCTTTCCTTTCAAGTAAGGGAAGCTGCCGAAATGGCAAAACAGGGGAAGAGTAGCGAGGAAATTCTTGAGCGTCTTGAGGCAATTCGTGAGCATACTAAATTATACATTATGGTTGACACGTTAGAAAATCTTGTAAAGGGCGGAAGAATCGGGAAAGGAAAGGCGTTTATCGGTTCCCTTTTAAATATCAAACCGATTGCCTCACTTGAAGGTGCTGAATATACACCCGTGACAAAGGTCCGCAGCCATTCACAGGTTGTTAAGTTTATGGCTAAGCAGTTTGCAGAAGATGTAAAGGGGAAGACCATCCGTGGTGTTGGAATTGCCCATGCGGAGGCACATGAGCTGGCTGTGAAAATTAAAGACAGTATTTTTGAATTAACCGGATTTCAAGATGTGGAAATAGATTATACCGGACCCATTGTCAGTACACATACCGGGCCTGGTGCACTTGCATTGATGTATTATGTTGAATAGTGAAGAAGATAAAAAGGATGGGGCCTTGACCCCATCCTATTTTGCCTTGACAAGTTCCCCTGTGGATTCTGGTAATGAAATTCCAAGACGGTGTAAATGCTTTCGAATACCGCTTCGCTCCCAAGTTGTTAAGATCGGGTTTTCCAAACTTTTTCTCGGATAAAAAATCCCGATATTAGTGATTTCCTCAAAAGTCAGCCCTTGGCGGACACACTGTTCAATCGTTTCATCTCTGCGATCGATGATATCGAGAAATTTTTTCATCGCTTCACCGAATTGCTGCTTGGAGAAGATGCCTTTTTGGTGTCCCGTAATATAGATGTCCGCATCAAGTGTTAGCAGCCGTTTGCCTGAGGCAATAAAATCTTCAATATCACCATCAGTGCCGTTATACCATGGACCAAATGAAGTCATGTCGTAATCGCCAACAAAGACAACGCCTTCGTCCGGAAAATATGGGCATGAAAGTCCGCTCGTGTGTCCCGGGGTGTGTAAAAATATTACCTTTACATCACCAAATGAATAGTCTGTTTCATACTCATATGTTCCTGAAATTTCCCCCAGATTTTGGACCCATTCTTGCGGTAGTGATTGCTTCCACTGTTTAAAACCGAGAGGTTCCAATTCCTGATAGACCCCATTTGCCCGGGCAACCCCTTCTAGAGTTCTTGCCGTTTCAAATTCAATCGGATTAATCCATTTTTTTGCATCCTTAAATAGGTAGTTATGACGGGTATGGTCAGGATGATAATGGGTATTGATGATTAAGTTAATCCCATATTCCTGATTCATTTCTAACAGGATATTGGCGTCCGCCCCGCTATCAATTAACACTTTTTCGGGACAATCGATGAACAGACTGCGCGAATAGGGTACCTTACTGTGCTTTGGACCTTCTAAAATCATAATGGGGCCAATTTGCTCCATTGTCATCACCTCTGCCTTTCAGCTCATAATCGAACTTCAGAATATTCATAAATTTAACTCTTGAGTGAATACACATTCATAATACCATATTAGTTTGGTACGAGGAAAAGCTTTATTTGATTAAAAAACAGGATGGGCACCATCCATTTTTATGGGTAATAACTGGTATTTTGGAAAAGATAAGGAAAATTGAATCGTAAAAGGTGTTGCGAATGTTCAAATGGTTAGCTGGAAAGAAGTCCACTGAAGAATCGAAACCACATAGTTTAACTATAGATGGATTAAAGGAACAGATCAAAAGTCAACTCAATGTGGGTTCCGACCTAGCATTTAGAAACTTAAAACGTGATGGACAAAAACTTGTTTTATGTTATATGCATAGCTTAATTGATAAAAATGCCCTTGATGAATTTATTTTAGCGCCCATTCAAGAAAATACCCAAACCGAGTGGACATGCGATGCAATTGCGCAAATCCTTTCTATTTCCGATTTATCCGCTCAAAATCAACTAGATGATGTTGTTGAAGGAATAAATGTAGGAAAGGTATACATTTACGTGGAAGGGCAGCCTTATGGCATACTCGGTAATGTAAGTAAAACGGTAGAAAGAGGAATTGAAAAGGCTGAAACCGAGTCACTTGTTTATGGGCCCAAAATCGCTTTTACCGAATCCCTTAGCGGCAATTTAAATATTTTAAGACAAAACATAAAAGATATAAACTTATGCATGGAAGATTTGACGGTTGGAACAAGAACAAAAGCAGAGGCAAAGCTTATCTATATAAAAGACATAGCGGCTGAAGAACATGTTAATGCTTTTCGAGAAAGAATCAATCAATTAGAGATAGACCATGTTGCTGGCACCACGGTCCTTGGTCAATTAATTGAAAATAATAGTTGGACTGTTTTTCCACAATTAGTGACAACAGAGCTTCCTGATCGAGTCTCGATTGCATTGATGAGAGGGAAAGTTGTTGTGTTAATGGACAGGAGTCCTGATGCTTTATATGGACCAACTCCATTTTTTACCTTTTTTGAGTCCACCGAAGATGTGTATATGCGCTGGAACATGGGGCTTGCTCTAAGATTTTTACGGTTGCTGGCAGCTTTTATGTCCGTTCTTCTTACACCTGCCTATGTAGCCGTTTTGACCTATCATTATGAAGTCATTCCATCGGCATTGCTGGTTTCATTGGGACAATCTAGAGCGAACGTACCATTTCCACCTATGTTTGAGGCACTTTTGCTTGAATTTTTTATTGAGCTATTACGAGAGGCGGGAGCTAGGCTGCCAACGAAGGTTGGTCAAACAATGGGTATCGTTGGCGGTATTGTCGTTGGTCAGGCAGCGGTGGATGCCGGTTTTACGAGTAATATTTTAATTATTATCATTGCCCTGAGTGCGCTTGGCTCATTTACCACTCCTAGTTATATAATGAGTACGGCAATTCGGATGATACGGTTTCCAATCATTCTGCTAGCGGGCTTTTGGGGAGGAATCGGGATCATGGTCGCTTTTTGTTTTTTCCTCATTCACCTATTAAAATTGGACACGATGGGAGGATCCTATCTTTCACCTGTCTATCCGTTAAGGTGGAGGGATTTAGGATACAGTTTCTTCCGCGTTCCAACTCAATATCTTTCAAAGCGGCCAATAACGAACCACCCAATCGATGTGCAGCGGTTTTCCGCGCAAAAAGCGAAAAAAAAGGATGTAGATGAATAGGAGCGAACAAAATGAAGGTGAATTTACATCCAAAGAAAAATATCTTGTTTAATGCTTTTTTTCTCATATTTATTATTTACTCAGTGCAAGCTGGAGTGGGGGTTGTCGGGCTGCCTAGAATCGTTTATCTAGAGGCAAAGCATGATGCCTGGATCTCTGTGTTACTAGGCGGGGTTTTCGTTTCCATTGTTTTGTGGTTTGTGATGATGATGCTAAAACAATATGATAGTGCTGATTTATACGGGATTCATGTGGATGTATTCGGAAAATGGCTGGGTAATTTTCTGAGTACTCTTTACATGCTCTATATGTCCGCCGCTTTTTTTATTATTATGATGAATTATATTGAAATTGTTCAGGTATGGATCTTCCCCAATTTACCCACTTGGCCGCTTGCTTTCGTTCTGATACTTATCGCCGTTTATGCTGTTTATGGTGGAATTAGAGTGATTGTTGGGGTGGCTTTTTTATCCGTTATAGGAACGGTGTGGCTGATTTTGATTCAAATTGTAGCATTACGGTATTCGGACATTGCGCATATTTTTCCGATTATGAATGTGGATATAAAACACCTGCTAAAAGGCGTTAAAAGTACTACTTACTCGATGATGGGCTTTGAATTAATCTTATTTGTCTATCCCTTCATTAAGGAAAAACGGAAAGCCCATCTTTATGTCCAGCTTGGAAATGCTTTTACGACCATCACATTTACGATTCTTACATTCATTTCAATTATCTTTTTTGCAGAAGACAGCCTTAAAAATGTTATATGGCCTGTGATTTCGATGTTTAAAGTTGTCAAGCTTCCCAATTTAGAAAGGTTTGAGTTTATTGTTGTTTCCTTTTGGATGCTGGTGATATTACCTAATTTGTGTACTTACCTATGGGCGGCCTCAAAAGGTTTTTCAAGAATTTTAAAACGAAAGCAAAAATGGGGGGTATGGATCATTGCCTTACTTGCTTTTAGTACCACTTTTTTCATAAAAGCAAGATATCAAGAGAATGAGGTTACAGATTTAATTGCAAAAATAGGGTTTTATGCGGCTTATTGTTACCCAATTGTTCTTTCCATTATAGTTTTCGTGAAAAAGCGACTATCAAGGAGGAAAAAATCACATGCAGAAGTGCCCTAAGTGGAACCTGCTGGTTGCTCTACTTTCTTGTGTCATTTTTTTATCGGGATGTGTAGAGCGTAAACAGTTGGAAAAGTTAGGATTAATGACGGCTGTGGGGTATGATTTGGAACAGGAAAATCGGATTAAGGGTACTGCAGTTGTCCATAAATTTGATCCGTTAGCAAAAAATCTAACGAAAATCATAACAGTTGATGGCAATACAAGTAAGGCAATCCGGCAAGAGCAAAATCTTGAAACAGACCAAAGACTAGTCATGGGACAGCTTCGCTGTGTAATCTACAGCAGGGAATTAGCAAAACGTGGAATTATTCAGCTTGTAGATGCCCTGAATCGCGATCCAAGCATTGGAAATACGGTTTACTTAACGGTTGCTGATGGTGATGCTTCATCCATTTTTAATACCGAACAGAAGAATCTTAAAACTGACCTTGGGACGTATTTATATAATTTAATAAAACAAAATGTTGAAAGTGAACAGCTCCTTTCTCCCACACTTCATGACTTTAATCATTTCTTTAGTGATCATGGAAAGGATCCAGTCTTGCCCATTTTAACAATAAAGAATGGGACCATTATCATATCGGGGATTGCCCTTTTTAAGGAAGACAGGATGGTTGATACACTTAATAGTGACGAACTTTTTTACTTAAAAGTCTTATCAGATAAATATCAATCCGGGTCATTCGAACTTGGATTTACCCGATCCCGATTTAAAAAAGTCATCAGGAAAGAAGAAGGTATTGCTTATCGAACAGTTTACAATAAATTTTATCTTAATCTTGATAATATTCGCAGTCACTCTAAAATTAAATTAGTCGACAAACAAAACCTTCGTTATAAGATAGAAATAGACTTGGCATCAATATTGTTGGAAGCGACAGAGCCATTAGATTTGTCTACTCCAGAGAATATTAAGTATATTGAAAAAGAAGCAAATAGGGAAATGGAAAAGGAGATAAAAAAATTACTCCTAGGTTTTCAAAAAAATGGTGTGGATCCTGTAGGATTTGGGGAAAAATATATCGCCAGGACACGGGGGAAAAGGATTTCTAAAAAAGGATGGAAAGAAAAATACAAAAATGCAAAATTTGAAGTTCAAGTGAAAAATACGATAACTAAGACCGGTTCTATTGATTAAAGCCCATTTACTTTCTTCTTTTTCAATTCTTTGTTACACTATTCACGTTATGGAATAGAAAAAGGTTGCAGGTGATATCATGAAGGCTC
The DNA here is from genome assembly GCF_044762155.1 of Neobacillus sp. NPDC097160. Taxonomy (NCBI): domain Bacteria; kingdom Bacillati; phylum Bacillota; class Bacilli; order Caryophanales; family Bacillaceae; genus Neobacillus; species Neobacillus sp. NPDC097160. The sequence continues at coordinate 286,300 of NZ_JBIWDU010000003.1, forward strand.
GGTTTTTGTTAGTATTTTTAGTGATTAGTACGTTGTTAATGGCCGCATGTGGGAAGAAAGAAATAGAAAATGCCGTGAATTGGCCGATAAAGAATTTTACGGCGACAACCCAGGAAAACAAGCCAATAAGCTTAAAGGATTTAAAGGGTAAGATATGGATTTCTAACTTTATGTTTACCAGCTGTCCAGATGTGTGCCCGCCGATGACTTCCAATATGGTGAAATTACAAAAAATGGTGAAGGATGAAGAATTAAAAAATGTCGAATTTGTTTCCTTCAGTGTGGATCCTAAAGTAGATACACCAGAGGTTTTAACACGCTATGCTACGCAATTTGGTGTTGATTTTAAAAATTGGAACTTTCTAACTGGCTATTCTCAAGAATTTATTGAAGAATATGGACCGAAAAACTTTAAAACAATTGTTAAAAAGATGTCAGAGGGTAATGTCTTGCACCAACCGTATTTTTATCTAGTAGATCAGGATGGGAACATAAAAAAAACCTATAAAGGGGACCAAGAAGTTCCGTTTGATGAAATCATCAACGATATTAAAACATTGCAATAGACCTTTACATAGGTCTATTTTTTTGCCAGGAATAGGATATATTACATATTTGTTTTGAATGAATAGAGTCGTGGTATAATAAAATTACTTTAGAAGGCAGGTGAATAAAAATGAAAAAGTATTTCACCCCTCTAATTCTCTCGGTATTATTATTAGGTTCATGCAGTCAATCTAAACCTTTAGTGCTCCATCAGGAAAAGAAGGTGGCAACACAGGTTTTTGCACAAATCCCCGCCGATTTTTACCCGCGAAAATTGACGGTTCTATCTGCTGGTGATTCCTTAACGCAAGGCGTTGGCGACAGTACGGAGCGAGGCGGATACTTACCTTACTTAAAAACAATGCTAGAAAAAGAAAAAGGAATCCAAGAAGTTGATTTCTATAATTTTGGGGTAAAGGGTAATCGGACAACTCAGCTGTTAAAAAGACTCAAAACCCCGGAAATGAAGGAAGTAATACAGAAATCGAATTTGGTGGTTCTAACCATTGGCGGCAACGATATTATGAAGGTCGTAAAGGACAATATTTCAAACCTTCAAATATCTGATTTTATCAAGGAAAAAGAAACCTATCGTACCCATTTAACACAAATTATGGAGGCGATTGTCCAAGAAAATCCAAACGCGTCCATCGTGCTTGTTGGCTTGTACAATCCATTTTCGAAGTTGTTTTCTGATATAAAAGAGATGGATCAAATAGTTGCCGACTGGAATCAAGCTGGTCAAAGTGTGATTGCCAATTATCCCAATGCCTATTTTGTTGAAATCGAAGACGTGTTTTTGAATGCAGCTGAAGAACTTTTGTATACCGATCATTTCCATCCAAATGACAAGGGATACGAACTGATTGCTGGAAGGTTGAACGAGACCTTGGGTGAGCGAGTAATACCTGACCTGGAGAAATCGTCCTATACGGTCAGTACAGAGGAGAATTAGATGAAAAATAAATGGAAATTTGGGTTCCTTCTTTTGCTAGGACTCAACCTTTTGTTCGCAATTATTATTTTATCGCTACTATTGGCTCCGTCGGATAGCAACGAAATCAGCAAATTGAATAGTCCAACAGGTGACCATGTTTCCTTCCATGTAAATTCAAATAAGTATGATTTAAATAGGCTTATTAACCATTATCTAAAAGAGGAAGCAGCTGATTCTCCGATTGATTATCGGGTCATATTAGGGGATGAAGTTGAATTATATGGGACATTGCCATTTTTTAGTGAAAAATTAAATTTAAAATTGACCTTTGAACCAATCGCGCAAAAAAATGGTGATTTGATCTTAGAGCAAAAATCAATGGCGGTCGGAAAGTTACATCTTCCAATTTCATACGTTCTTAACTTTATTAGTGAAAACTACAAGCTTCCAAAAGGAGTCGATATTAGACCGAATGATCATCTTGTTTATATCCACATGCAGCAATTAAAACTGAAAAGTAATCTAAAAATCAAAGCCGATAAATTTGATTTAAAGAATGATGATATCGCTTTTACTATATTAGTACCAGTAAAATAGGTGCCTAGTCCGGGCACCTATTTTTGGGTTAGTCCTTAATGGTGATAAATTGAAATTCTGGTGTGCCTTTTGATAAGCCGAGAAATACAATCGTGTAACTCTCATTTGCCTTAAACTGTACTTTTGGCATTGGCAAAAGTACATCTTTACTTCCTGCAGCTCTTCCTTCTAGGTCTACTGTCATCGGTGTTAATCCTAAATAATTGGTGGTTTGTTTATAGGAAACTTTAGGGAAAATCACATCTCGACCCTTCACGGCGATATCAAGTGGCGGGGTATCTGGAGATAAGTGAATAAAGCGTACTTTTGCTTCATTTAAAGGTACACCTTGCTCGTTCAAAAACACAAGCAGGCGCATCTTTTTAACAGAATCAATCGTTGTCAGTGTATACGATTTTCCCGCCTCCACCGTTACATTTTTATTTAAGACACTGTCAACCATATTCCCGGATGGATATATATCAATATGGTACTTCCCAGGATTTAAGGAAAGTTCCAGACTGACATGCATATATGACAGATCCTTTATGACCTTTTTTCCATTTATATAAACATCAACATTGGGGGAATCATGGGAGGTGTGAAGCAGGCGGACTTTTGCTTCTCCTTGTTGTAATTGAGAATTCGTACGCATGATGTTCATAGCTTTATTGATGTTTTTATAATGTTTTAAATAGAAATGAATGTGTAAATTGGGGTTTGTGTATTTATAATATTGGGCTAACAAATTATACATGGCAGCTTTTTGAAGATAATTGGCTTGGTTTCTTGTCTCGGACATTTTATCAACTCCTAACTAGTGGATTACACTATAAATTATTCAATCTGAAATAGGTAGGTGTCTACATTCCGTTTGCGAAAATTGGCATTTTTGTTTACAAGTGGATAAATTTTGCATATACTATTATTAAATATGTTGGAAAGTGGGTGACGTGCAATGTTAATTGAAACGATGAGAGTAACAGCTAAGATGAATATTGTTTGCACAGCCCAAAGATTTTTCGATTAGGCAGGGTCTTTTTGATCCCCCCTTATTTGACGATGCGAATCAACCATGGGCTGTGTGTCTATGGTTTTTTATTTTTTAAAAAAATAAATTCGCTGGAGGAATATGGATGAATTTAGTAACAATGGGTTTAACTGAAAAGGTAAAGAATGATTTTAATACTATAAAAACAAGTGATGATGTGATTATTGGCCGCGTGGCCCTTGAGCACAAGAGGATGTACCGGGTATGGACAGAGCAGGGTGAATTATTATCTGAGGTTTCGGGTAAGTTTAGTTTTCAGGCTCACTCAAGAGAGGATTTTCCTGCGGTGGGTGATTGGGTCTCTCTGAAACCAAGGTTTGAGGAAGGAAAGGGAACGATTTTTGCAGTCTTGCCGCGAAATAGTAAGTTCTCTAGAAAATCAGCTGGTGGCACCGCTGAAGAACAAATAGTTGCCGCAAACGTTGATACTGTTTTCCTTGTCAACTCATTAAATGAAGATTTAAATTTACGAAGGATTGAACGCTATCTTTTGCTTACATGGGAAAGTGGGGCAAATCCTGTTATTGTTCTAAGTAAAGCAGACCTTTGTCAAGATCTGGTGGAGAAGTTAGCTGAAATCGAAGCCATTGCTTATGGTGGTGTCCCTGTTATACCGATTAGTTCCGAGACCATGAGTGGTTTTGAAAAATTAGATGCTTTTTTGCAGCCAGGCAAAACGATTGCTTTACTTGGGTCATCTGGGGTCGGGAAATCAACGTTAACAAATCGGTTATTAGGGGAAGAAAAGCAATTGGTTCAAGAGATTCGTGCGGACGATGCGAAAGGAAGACATACGACAACCCACAGAGAACTGATTTTATTGCCAAATGGCAGTATTTTAATCGACACTCCGGGCATGAGAGAATTGCAGCTATGGGAAAGTGCTGATGGATTAACTGAAACCTTTTCAGAAATTGACGAACTTTCTTCCCAGTGCCGCTTCCGTGATTGCCAGCATAAGGATGAACCGGGATGTGCAGTCGTGAAGGCAATTGAAGAAGGTTTCGTGGCGGCTGAACGGCTGTATAGCTATAACAAGCTGCAAAAAGAGCTGGCGTTCATTGAACGAAAAGCTGACAAACGAGCACAGTCGGAGGAACGAAAACACTGGAAAAATTTAAACAAACAAATGAATCAGTGGAAAAGCCGATAAGTATGGAGTGCCGAACCGGGAGGAACTGGTTCGGCTTTCTTTATGTAGGTTCCAATATTTTATTTTGAAGCAAACATTTGTTATACTTTTAGTAAGACGAAAAGGGGTGGGAACATGGAAGAGAAACATCAATTAGCAACATTTGCGGGCGGCTGTTTTTGGTGCATGGTGAAGCCGTTTGATGAACAGCCGGGCATAATAAGTGTTTTGTCCGGATATACCGGGGGAACAGTCGAAAACCCGACCTATCAGCAGGTCTGCACAGATACCACCGGACATTATGAAGCCGTTCAAATCACTTATAATCCGAACATTTTCCCGTATGAAAAATTAGTTGAGTTATTTTGGCAGCAAATCGACCCTACAGACGCAGGCGGCCAGTTTCATGACCGGGGCCAATCATATCAAACAGCAATTTTTTACCATGATGAAACACAAAAGAGGATTGCTGAAGAGTCTAAGCAAAAGCTGCAAGAAAGCGGCCGGTTTAACAAGCCAATCGTGACACCAATTTTGCCAGCGCAACCCTTTTATCCTGCTGAAGAATATCATCAACACTACTATAAGAAAAACAGTGCCCATTATCAGTCCTATCATGTCGGGTCAGGCAGGGCTGGTTTTATTGAGAGGAATTGGGGGAATCATCATGGGAAATAAAGATTTGAAAAAGGAATTAACACCCATCCAGTATGAAGTGACACAAAATAATGGTACGGAGCCGCCGTTTCGCAATGAATATTGGAATGAAACCCGAGAAGGGATATATGTCGACATTGTTTCCGGTAAGCCGTTATTCAGTTCTCTTGATAAATTTGATGCCGGCTGCGGCTGGCCGAGCTTTACGAAACCGATTGAAGACGAAGAAGTGTTGGAAAAAGCAGATCATAGCCATTTTATGGTGAGGACAGAGGTAAGAAGTAAATCAGCGGATTCTCACCTAGGTCATGTATTTAATGATGGCCCAGACCCAACAGGCTTGCGCTATTGTATCAACTCCGCCGCATTACGGTTTATCCCGAAAGAAAAGCTTGAAGAAGAAGGGTACGGAGAATTTACAAAACTATTTGATAAAAAATAAAAGCCGCCAATTTGCGGCTTTTTATTTTATGAATGTTTCCCCTTTTGTTTTGAAGTAGATGTCATTCCGCCTGAGAGGACAAACTTCATTGCATCTTCGGCCTTAACATCGATAATCTCAACTTGCTCCTTTGGGATTAAAAAGGTAAATCCTGCTACCTGGAATGTTTGCGGAATATAGACCGCAACATGATCCTTTAAGGGACTATAAAAATCCTCTAATTGCTCCGAAGTAATAAAGCCGATACTGCGCATTTCAGTACCTGGAATGACAACTAATGCCACCTTGGAAAACGATTTCTTATCGCCTAGGAAGGATTGAACCGTATCCTTAATGACGGAATAAATCGTTTTTACTACCGGGATTTTTTCAAGAAGACGATCAATTAGTTTAATGATTTTCCCCATTACATATTTTGTGGACAGCCATCCTAAAATTGTAATCAAAACAATGGTTGTTAATAAGCCGATTCCAGGTATGTAATCTTCCCTCAGGTAAGGTCTCAATATATTGCCTAATAACCCGTCCAAAAATAAAAACGTTTTATAAATGACATAGATTACAAGAATAATCGGCACAATCGTTAAAATACCATTAATAAAATTCTTTAAAATTGCTTTCATCCTATCACCCACAAATTTATCATTGTCTCTCATAATATAGGCGAATGCACATACAGGTCAAGTACCAAGTACATAAAGTAACATGGAATAGATACAATTTATCGAGGAGTGAAGCGTGTATGTATGGAGGATATGGTGGATGTGGATATGGATATGGATATGGATATGATGGCTGCTGCGGTTATCCGGCATACCCTGTAGGTGGATGCGGAGGCTTTGGCTTTGGAGGCTTTGCTTTAATCGTTGTCTTGTTTATTTTGTTAATCATAATCGGTGCAAGCTGGAACTTTTAATAAAAGAAAAGGGGCTGACTCACAAAGACGAGTCAGCTTTTTCTTTGCTAAGGTAGAAATATTATCCAATTGTTACCTTTTCCTTTGGATAATTGAATTTCTCCTTGCTGCCTTTGCCTCGTAAGATGAGTAAACATGTTACAATGCCAACTCTTCCGATAAACATTAAGCTAATGATAAGGATCTTTCCAAAAGTTGTTAATCTAGATGTTAACCCCATTGATAATCCATTTGTACCGAAGGCAGAAGAGACTTCAAAGATAACCTCAATTAATGTGCCTTGCTCTGTAATGGATAAAACGATGATTGAGCTCAAACAGAGGAAGGCAGCAGTTGTTAGCACAATAAATGATTTAAGCACATCTTCGCTATGAAGTTCCCGCCTAAATATTTTGATTGAGCTTTTTCCTTGAGCATAAAAAATAATCGATAATATCACTATGGCGAAGGTAGTTGTCCTGATCCCTCCGCTTGCACTGCTGGGCGAGCCGCCAATAAACATCAAAATTGACAGGAACAGCTGGTTGCTTGGAGTAAAATCATTGATATCCATTGTCGTTAATCCAGCGCTTTTGGTTGTTGCTGAATGAAAAAGGGAGTAAAAAAACGATTCATGCCATGCCTTATTTACAAAAAAGTGATGACTGTCTAAAAGATAAATAACAATCGCGCCAACTACAGTAAGAATGACAAAGGTTAACGTTGTTAATTTCGTAAACAAGGTAAAATGAAATCTTTTCTTCCGCTTTAGACTTAAAAAGAATTCATAAATCTCCACCATTACAGGGAAACCAATGGCACCAACAATCATTAAAAAGATAATTACCGTTTGAACAAAGTAATCATGACTAAAAGGACTAAGAGACTCATCCGTAATATCAAATCCTGCATTGGTTGTGGCGCTAATGGAAGCAAAAAATCCATGTTTAAAGGCAGTAAAAGGGCTATCGTAATAACCCTTGAACCAAAAGCCTAAAATAAGACCGCCTATTAATTCAAATGAAACAAAAATAATTAAGATCCGTTTTGCCAACTGGACCAATCCTGCAAGATTTGATTGATTTTGGTCAATCATGATCAGCTGTCTTTCTTTCAAACCCACTTTTTTCCCCAGCATAATCCATAAGAAAGTACTTAAGGACATGACGCCTAGTCCGCCTAATTGCAGAATCAAGCATAAAAGAAAGATTCCAAAGTTACTAAATGTATCTTTTAAGGAGATGACGCTCAATCCTGTTACACTGATGGCGCTAGCTGAAGTGAACATGGCATCAATAAAACTTAACGAAACATTTTCACGATGGGCTAGAGGAATTTTTAATAAGAGTGTAGAAGCGATTAATGCAGACAAATAAAAAATCACGATCAACTGTATAGTGGATAGTTCTTTCGTTTTTAATTGAATTTTTTTTATTGTGTTCATATGACCCTTTCCTTCTGTAATCTACAGTCATTCTATAATACCCTTGCCAAAAAGTAAAAGAGAGATTACTAAGAATGCATTTTATAATTTCTTCGTTATAACCTTACCAAATCAGATGATAGAATGAAAAATCACTTCATATAATGACATAAGGGACTGACCTATTTTGATAAAGAAAGTGGTGTCATATGGAAAAATCTTTTTTAATCAAACCTTTGCTCGATGAACTATACCCTGTCATTGATTATGGCAAAGGGGTTTATCTTTTTGATAAAGAAGGGAACAAATACCTTGATGCGGCTTCAGGTGCTGTTACAGCCAATATCGGTCATGGCACAACCGAAATCATTGAGGCGATGCAGGAACAGGCAAAAAAAGTTTCCTTTGTGTATCGGTCCCAATTTACAAGCGAAGCAGCTGAAAAGCTAGCTAAAAAAATTGCCGAATGGACACCGGGCGAACTAAACTGGAGTTTCTTTGTGAATAGTGGCTCTGAAGCTACTGAGACGGCAATGAAAATGGCGATTCAATATTGGCAGGAGCAAGGGATTCAATCAAAGACGAAAGTTTTATCAAGATGGGTCAGTTATCATGGAATAACATTGGGAGCGCTTTCGATGTCTGGTCATACAGGAAGAAGGGCTAGATTTGTTCCGCTTTTAGAAGACTTTCCAGTCATCAACCCGCCATATTGCTACCGCTGTCCATACAGTCTTGAGGCACCGTCCTGCGGTTATATGTGTGCCAATGAATTGGAAACGGCAATTAAGCGGATTGGAGCTGACCAAATCGCTGCATTTATTGCTGAACCCGTTATTGGGGCTGCTGGCGGGGCGATTGCACCTCCAAAAGGTTATTTTAAAACCATTAAAAAAATCTGTGAGGACAACAATCTTCTCTTCATAGCGGATGAAGTCATGACAGGTTTTGGACGGACTGGAACGGTTCTTGCATGTGAGCAATGGGACGTTGTACCTGATATTGTTGCATTTGGAAAAGGGATGGGTGCAGGATATGCACCGATTGCTGCAGCAGTTGCGAGTGAAAAGGTAATGGCGCCGATTTTGGCCGGAACAAAGTCAGTAATGAGCGGACATACATTGAGCGCCAATCCCCAATCATGTGCCGTGTCTTTAGCTGTTCTGGAATACTTAGAAAAAAACGAGATAATAAAAGAAGTAGAATGGAAGGGAGTTTATTTGAAAAATCAGCTTGAAATACTAAAAGGACAATTTTCGTTTATCGGTGATGTTCGCGGCAAAGGCTTGCTGCTCGGTATCGAATTTGTGGAGGTACGCGAAACGAAAACGCCATTCCCGAGGCAAGCCATGATTACACAAAAAATAGTAGCGCTTGCTAAGGAAAAAGGGCTCCTATTATACCCTGCAGGTGCTGGAATTGATGGGGTGAACGGTGATGCAATCATTGTCTCTCCACCATTAACGATTACAAAAAGAGAGATTGAGAGCCTAGTATTTTTATTGAAGGAAACATTTGCAGCCTTTTCAAACCAAATGAATGTAGGAACGGTGGGTGATAGTTAAATGGAAAATTCATTCGGAAAAATAACCACCTTAGAGGCGGTTCTGGAATTTTTTCATAACGGTATGACAATCATGTTTGGCGGTTTTGGCGGGGTCGGATCTCCTCCGACATTGATTGATGGAATTTTGGAGAAAGGCATTCGTGAGCTCACCTTGATTGGAAACGATACAGGATTTCCGCATATTGGTATTGGGAAACTAATCAGCAAGGATCTGGCCAAGAAGGTCATTGCCTCACATATTGGCTCCAACCCGATAGCAGGACAGCTTATGCATGATGGAAAGCTGGAGGTAGAGTTTTCTCCACAGGGCATTTTAGCAGAAAGAATCCGTGCCGGTGGTGTCGGTCTGCCAGCTTTTCTTTCAGATATCGGCATGGATAATGAAATGGTGGCGAAAAATAAACCACTTTTTGCGATTGACGGAAAAAATTATCTTGTTGAAACTGCCTTAACAGCAGAGGTTTCCATCATTTATGCGAAAAAAGCGGATGAGTATGGCAATTTAGTTTATGACAAAAGTGCTCGGAATACGAATCCACTCGTTGCGATGGCAGGGGATATAACGATTGCAGAGGTAGAAGAGATTGTTCCAATGGGAAGCCTGAACCCTGATGAAATTATTACACCTGGAGTGTTCGTTGATTATCTCATTCCATCGAAGGGAGTGAATTGGAAATGGGCATGGGAGTAGATGTTCGCAACCAAATGGCGAAAAGGGCTGCGGAAGAAATTCAAAATGGAATGGTGGTCAATCTTGGCATTGGGATCCCTTCACTTGTTCCAAACCATTTGTCAAAAGAGACAATGGTGATGTTTCATGCGGAAAATGGGATTACCGGGATGGGACCGAGTCCTGAAAAAGGGAAAGAGGATGAAAATTTATGCAATGCCGGCGGATTTCCAGTCACACTAAACAACGGTGGCTCTTATTGTGACAGCGCCATTGCGTTCGGAATGATTCGCCGTGGCAGGGTTGATATCACCATATTAGGCTCCCTTCAGGTAAGTCAATATGGCGACCTTGCAAACTGGATAGTTCCTGGGAAAAAGGTTCCAGGCATGGGAGGGGCGATGGAACTCGCACAAAAAGCGAAAAAAGTCATTGTCGTGATGAATCATTGTGACAAACATGGTCATCCGAAAATTGTTCAATCATGCTCATTACCATTAACATCGGCGCGCTGCGTCGATCTAATTGTCACCGATTTAGCTGTGTTTATGGTAACTGAAGCTGGTTTGCTATTGATAGAGCTGTTTGCACCATACAGTTTAGATGATGTGGTAAATAAAACCGGGTGTGAATTTAAAGTAGCTGAAACTGTTCGGAAAATCCCGTATTAAGCGTAAATCTGCCTGGAGGAGTGAATCAATTGAAAAAATATGAAAACCAAATAAAGCAGTGGCTAAAAGAGAATCGTGCTCGAGGGGCAAGACTGTTACAAATCCTTGTTCGTGAAAATAGCACGCGGGGAAACGAAAGCAGCACCCAAGCGCTTGTGATTGAAAAATGTCGTCAGCTTGGGTTAGCACTTGATATTTGGGAACTTAATGGTGTTGAATTAAAAAAACACCCTGCTTATTGCTGCGACCGTCAAAGCTTCGATGGGAATCCCAACCTTGTTGCGGTGTTAAAAGGCACAGGCGGAGGTAAATCCATCATTTTAAACGGACACATTGATGTCGTTCCAGTTGGGAAGGAGTCGAGCTGGGAACATGATCCATTTAGCGGAATAATTGAGTGCGGCAAGCTGTATGGCAGGGGTGCAACAGATATGAAAGGCGGGAATGTTGCACTGCTAATGGCAATTGAATCGTTGGTTGCCAATGGAATTAAGTTAAAAGGCGATGTTATTTTTCAAAGTGTAATTGAAGAGGAAAGCGGCGGAGCCGGTACCCTTGCTGCAGTTTTAAGAGGGTATCATGCAGATGGGGCCATTATTCCCGAACCAACCAATTTGAAGATGTTTCCGAAACAACAAGGGTCGATGTGGTTTAGAATTACCGTGAATGGTAAAGCGGCACACGGCGGAACAAGGTACGAGGGTGTCAGCGCCATCGAGAAATCTCTCCTAGTGATTCAACGATTACAACATTTTGAGAAAGACAGAAATGCTAATATCTCGGATCCTCTCTATGAAAAGATCCCTATCCCGATTCCGATTAACATTGGCAAGATTACAAGCGGCGAATGGCCATCATCAGTGCCTGACACTGCTGTTATCGAAGGAAGAATGGGTGTTTCGCCGGAAGAAACGATACAATCAGCACAGTTCGAAATGGAAAATTGCTTGCATGAATTGACAAAAAATGATGTGTGGCTGCAGGAGCATCCTCTTAAGCTAGAATGGTTTGGCGGCAGGTGGCTGCCAGGAAGTCTTGAAAGTGACCATCCTTTGATGAATGAACTGACAAAAAGTTTTGTAGAGGTGAAGGGGGCACACCCTGTTGTCGAAGCAAGTCCGTGGGGAACTGATGGCGGTATTCTTTCTACTGTAGGAAATACCCCCGTGGTTGTTTTTGGGCCTGGTATAACCGAAACAGCTCACGATGCTAATGAGCATATCAATTTGGATGATATGTTTATTGCCAGTGAAATCATTGCTTTAACACTATTGAAATGGTGCGAGGTGGATGTGTAGGGTAATTTAATGATGTTATTGACAAGGAAGGAATCAAATATGTCAATGATGAAATAAAGGAACTATAGATATTTTAATGCGGGATGAAATGTCTGGCTTTATTCGAGGCCAGACATTTTTTCAAATAACCTTAATTGCGAATATTGTCGTAAAGGAGTGACCTGGATGAATCAAATGGCATCTACAATTTTTCTAGAGGAGAGCAGCTATTTCCTCGAAGTGTATCTTGACCCGTTTAATAAGCGAATTCGCGTTGATGATTATCGTGGGAATACGAGATTACTGCTTGAAAAAGCGGAAGAGCTCGTACTGGAGCACCAAGCGGAAAAGCTAATTATGAAAGCCCGCAGTGAAGATTTTCATCTGTTTTTTGAAAAAGGACTTCAGCCGGAAGCGGTGGTCGACCGCTATTTTCTTGGTTCCGATGCCCATTTCTTTTCTAAATTCTATACACCGGACCGCAAACGAAATGACCATTGGATTACCGAAGATGGAATGATTCATAGTATATATCAATTAAACACTACAGTGGAAAAAACGTACCCACCAAAAGAATACGAATTAAAAAAGGCTGATGAAAGCTGTGCCGTGGAGCTTTCCACCCTATATAAGCAAGTATTTCAAATCTATCCAACCCCATTGCATGATCCGGAATATGTAAAAAAGACGATGCAAGAGGGAACCATCTATTACGTCTTTTTCCATCAAGGGAAAATTGTCAGTGCCGCATCTGCCGAAATCAATACCTTTTATAAAAATGCCGAATTAACGGATTGTGCCACATTAACGGAACATAGGAAATATGGACTTATGAAGATTATTCTACAGGAGCTTGAAGGTGAATTGAAACGTAATGGAATCTTTTGTGCTTATTCGATCGCGAGGGCTTTATCCTTCGGCATGAATGCCGTTTTATTTCAACTTGGATACTCGTACAGGGGTAGGTTTGTAAATAATTGCTATATTTATGACAAGCTCGAAAACATGAATATGTGGGTAAAGAATCTGGCAAGCTGCTAAAATTTCGGCTTAAGATGCCAATTTTTCGGCACCTAACATGATGGCAGAAGGGCAGGTGAAAGAAATGGTTCATTTAACAGCTTTAACGCAAGAAGTTCTGACAGCCATACTTAAGAGCATTGATGAAGGAATCCATGTTGTCAATACAGAAGGAAGAACGATTTTTTATAATGAAGTAGCAGCAAAGCATGATGGCATGGAGGTGAAGGAGGTGCAGGGGAAGCATTTAATTGACGCATTCCCCTCCCTGACAGAAGAATCTAGTACGCTTTTAAAAGTAATAAAATCAGGGAAACCCATTTACAATCAAACACAGGTGTATCTAAATTTACATGGGACTAGAATTGATACAATCAATACCACGCTTCCAATCTTTCTTGGGGATGAGATTATCGGTGCGGTCGAAATTGCAAAAGATTATTCGCGGATGAAGCTGCTGGCAGAAAGACTTTTAGATTTACAAAAAGGCTTCAATAACAGTAGAAAGAAAAAAACTGTAAAGCAAGTAAACTATACGTTAAGTGATTTAATGACGGTTAGCCCTGATTTTATAAGGTTGATTGACGAGGCAAGGAAACTGGCAAAATCAGATTCTCCCATTCTCGTCTATGGCGAGTCCGGGACGGGGAAGGAACTATTTGTTCAAGGTATTCATCATGAATCGCTTCGTTCAGGTGGTGCCTTTATTGCCCAAAATTGTGCGGCCATACCGGAAACTTTGCTGGAAAGTATCCTTTTTGGCACCGCTAAGGGCAGCTATACAGGGGCAGTTGACCGCAAAGGGTTATTTGAACTTGCTGACGGCGGCACCCTTTTCCTTGATGAACTACATACAATGCCGATTGAACTTCAGGCAAAACTTTTACGGGTTTTAGAGGACGGGATGGTGCGAAGAGTTGGAGGCTCGCAAAATATTTCCGTTGATGTACGTGTTATCGCAGCGATGAATGTCCACCCAACCATGGCCCTTCAGGAGCAGAAGCTACGCTCCGACCTCTATTATCGCTTAAATGTATTCACTTTTTCCCTCCTTCCCTTAAGGAGCCGGAAAGAGGATATTTTGTTTTTAACGGATTCCTTCATTCAAGAATTTAATAAAAAACTAAAAAAGAGCATTCAAGGTGTAGAAAAGAAGCTTGAAATATTCTTTATGGACTATCAATGGCCTGGGAATGTTCGGGAACTTAAACATACGGTTGAATATATGATGAATGTTTGTGGGGAAATGCACTTGAGGTATGAGGATTTACCAATCATGCTGCGGCAGCATCCTGCTGCATCAAAAGGAAGGAGTACTCCTCTTAAAGGGTTATCATTAAGGGAAAATCTCGAAACTATAGAGAAAACACTGATCACCGAGGCCCTTGACCAAAGCGCGGGGAATATTAACCAAGCAGCAAAGCTATTAGAGATTCCGAGGCAGACATTACAATATAAATTGAAAAAAATGATTGAGTAAGCCGCCGGGTTTTCGGCGCCTTTTTTATGCAAATTTTTATAAAGATTGTGAATTTTCCACTAAAACCAATTCTAAAGCCGTTTCGAGATGTTGGCGTGATTCTTGCATGATAGATAACTAAAGCAAGATTAGGAGGAATGGGTGATGAAGCAATTTTTATATAAGCCTAAAAGACATTGGCAGGATATAGAGCTATGGAAGGATGTTACTGAAGAGCAGTGGAATGATTGGCTCTGGCAATTAACCAATACTATCCGGACCTTAGATGACCTAAAAAAGGTTATTAACCTAACCCCTGATGAAGAAGAGGGCGTAAGGATCTCGACAAAAACGATTCCCTTAAATATTACTCCTTATTATGCTTCCTTAATGAATCCTGACGATCCAAGGTGTCCAATCAGAATGCAATCCGTGCCAATATCAAAGGAAATTTATAAAACCAAATATGACCTTGAGGATCCCTTGTATGAGGATGAGGATTCCCCTGTGCCAGGGCTGACGCACCGCTATCCTGACCGTGTCCTTTTCCTAGTTACCAATCAATGCTCGATGTATTGCCGCTATTGTACAAGAAGACGTTTCTCAGGGCAGATTGGGATGGGTGTGCCGAAGAAACAGCTAGATGCTGCAATCTCGTATATAAAGCAGACTCCACAGGTTCGGGATGTGTTAATTTCCGGTGGTGATGGGCTACTAATCAATGATAATATTTTGGAATATATCTTAAAAAATTTGCGGGAAATTGACCATGTGGAAATCATCCGTATCGGAACAAGGGCACCTGTTGTGTTCCCGCAGAGAATCACAGAAAACCTCTGCAATATTCTGAAAAAATACCATCCTGTGTGGCTGAATACTCATTTTAATACTTCCATTGAAATTACCGAAGATTCTAAAAGGGCATGTGAAATGCTGGCAAATGCCGGTGTTCCGGTTGGGAACCAGTCTGTTATTCTGGCAGGAATTAATGACAGCGTCCCAATCATGAAAAGGTTGATGCATGACCTTGTGAAAATTCGTGTCCGGCCATACTATATATATCAATGTGACCTGTCTGAAGGTATTGGCCATTTCCGGGCGCCTGTTTCTAAAGGACTCGAAATTATCGAGGGCCTACGCGGACATACCAGTGGATATGCTGTTCCAACTTTTGTCGTTGATGCCCCTGGCGGCGGTGGGAAAATTGCCCTGCAGCCGAACTATTTAATTTCCCAAAGCCCAGAAAAAGTGGTTCTCCGCAACTTTGAAGGCGTTATTACTTCCTATCCGGAACCTGAAAATTATCTACCAGGCAGGGCGGAAGGTTATTTTCAAGAAATTTATCCTGAAATGGAAGCGAAGAGATCGCTTGCCGGGATCGCGGGAATCATGAATGATCAACATTTCAATCTTGTTCCGGAAGGTATCACAAGACTTAATCGCCGCAGTAATTATAGTCAGGATCCTGCCCACACATCGTTAAAGGATAAGCGGAGTAAACGAGATGAGTTAAAGGAAAAGAAGTTACAAGCCTTGATTGAGAAGGAAAAGGGTAGTCAAGATGCTAACAATACAGCAGAGACAATTAAGGAATAGGGGGAGTATTCTTGAAAAGTAAATGTGAATGGTGCAGCCGTACCAATCTAGAACAAACTGCGGATTCCGTTTTTTGGGAATTGCCGGACGGCTCAAGGGCGATTGAAATCGCCGCAACCCCCACATATCGGTGCCCTGACTGTGACATGAGTTATCAGAGCGAGGTGGTTGTAAAAGAAATCGAGAATCATTTGTATTTAATTGATTGTAAGCAAATTGGGAAAGTGATTACATTTGATGAATTAATGGGAATTCCAAGATTATTGAAAAAAAACTACTTTGATTTTTCGTCATAATTAAGGGCAGTCTGAAAACTCAGGCTGTTTTTTTCTATTGTACTTCTGGACGATATCTGCTGAATCCGCTATAGTATGTCATATAAAAAATAAGAAGGGTATTCAAATATGAGGAAATCATTTTATCATTTTTTAATGAAATATAGACATCCAACCCCAAAGGATGCGATTAGTTCGTTTGCTAACGCAGCATATTTGGATCATGGCTTTCCGAAAACAGCGGAGGATTATCATGAGCTCAGTTCATATCTGGAGCTAAATGGTCATTATTTAAATTCAATGACGGTTTTTGATGAAGCGTGGCAGCTATATCTTACTTCTGAAGGTTGAATAATGCTGAAAATATCGTCGCCTCTACTTTGGAGGCGATTTTTTCATTTTGTAAATGACGTGCGCGATATCGATTGCCACGCATATACTATTGTAATCAAAATTTTCGACTAATCCAATTGAGGGGATGGGAGGACATGGCAAAGAGAAAAAAACCGAAGTATCAGATCGGTGATACGGTCGTGATTACAATTTATGGGACAGTCGGCAAGATTACAGATGTTAAATGGCTTGATGGAAATTATGTATATGAAGTAAATAAGAGTGATGGGCTGTTCATTGAGGAAGCCTTACAATTACTCTCGGAATATGATGGAACAGTTATGGAGCAAGAACAAATCGATATTGAATATAAGTTTTTTTTCGGAGATTTAGTCCAAGTAAGTGGATATGGTGCCGATTTATTTAAAGTAGTTGGTGTTCGAACAGAAATTTGGCGCTACAAAGAGGATGCCTGGGAAGATGTCATTTATGAGCTATCAAGAGTCAGTGATGGGGAATGGCTTGAAGCAGGTGAAGAGGAATTGACACTTGTTGCCGATGCAGAGAATGCGGATACGTTCATTCAAAAACTAGGTCTCCTATACTTAGTAAATAAGCAGGAAAAAGCAGAAAAAAATCCAAAAATTCAGAATATGGTAAGAAAAGCAGAATTTGAAGAAATTGAGAAAAAGAAAGAAAAAAAGGAATTAATCGACAATTTATTGGACATTTTTAATGATTACCGAATTTTATATGAAATGTTCCATGACCAAGAATACTATCAAGTGATGCGGGTAATCCTCAGGAAATTAGAAAGTTTGGGAAGTAACGATGGCAAAAGCCATGTATAGCTACCAGCTCGTAATCTGAAATAATAAATACAAAACAAACGGAATCCCTGCACATTTAATCAGGAAAAACAATGTGCTAGTAATCTTCTCAAATAAATGGAGGGTGAGACCATCCTCACGGTTAACGTCTTCTATAAACGCCTCTAATTTCAATTGTAAATTTGACATTTGATCACCTCATAATGTTCTTTTCATCATCCTATGCTTGTCCAATCAAAAAAAGACATGCTCTCTTTTTATAAATTATTTTTTTTTTCAATATATGTTTATTGGTTAAATCAAATGGCAATGGTATATCAAAGTAAATAGCATGAAAAAGCCATGTACATCATACATTCTGTAAAAAGGGGGCGATGCTATGAGAGAAATTGAAGTATTTATTGATACAGAAGAGATTGCCGAATTTTTCTTTCATGAGCTTGTAAAAAGGGGATACGTTCCTAGCGAAGAAGAATTGGAAGAACTTGCAGACATAACCTTCGAATATTTAATTGAAAAGAGCATTATCGATGAAGAGGAACAGAATGAATAATACTAATCAATTAAGGTGAGGAGAAAACCTTCTCCAATTATGATAAATGAACACGAAAGACAAGCATTCGATGCCAACTTTTTGATTTACAGCTAAATATTGACCATAATTTTCTAAATTTCTCCAAGTATCCTTTCATCATTTAAATAAAAATGAAAATCGACAAAAATAGTGCGATTCCTATGGAGGAATCGACAATGTCCATCGCTAATTATTAGAATAGACAATTAATTCTAATAATTGGGGTGATTTGATGATCAAAATGTTAACAAAAAGGGCATGTATTCATTATGATGTGACGATCTTTCAGACTCCAAAGTACCGTGAACATAAGGGCTATAAGGAGGTTTATCGAATCACTATTCCCGCTGCTAACCGTGAACATTGTTTAAAGGAGACCTTTAGCCGCTTTAATGTAACCGACAGAATTCCTACAAATTATAAAGGGAGATTCCTTGCAACTGGAGACATTATATTAATTGACGAAGACCGCGGCGGACAATATTATTATCAATTAAAACCCGGAGGCTGGTCTCCTATAAATCGAATCGTACTTCGCTAACAAAACGAATAAATAAACCTAAGGGCTTTTCCTTAGGTTTATTTCCAGGTTTATCTTTTTCTCCCGCCGGTTGCGTTATGTTCTTTTGCATGTGCTTCATGTTCAGCCACAATTGCTTCAGCAGGGATGTGATTATTTTTCTTTTGTCCATTAATCCGGCTGCGGTGTTTTTTTCCCATCCTTAATCCCTCCTTTTTGTCTAGAAATAGCTTCCCTCAAATTTGAAAAAACATGTCCAAATCATGATACGATTTTAATTAAAATACGTTTGTGATATAGTGTCTATGGTACAGATTTATACCTGTCCTTACTTTTTGATTGGAGGTTTATTTATGAGTGTACATATTGGTGCGAAAGAAAATGAAATTGCAGAGACGGTATTGCTTCCAGGAGACCCGCTTCGAGCTAAATATATTGCAGAGACATTTTTGGAGGATGCTAAATGTTATAACGAAGTTCGAAATATGTTTGGTTATACCGGAACATATAAGGGAAAGAGAATTTCTGTTCAAGGGACAGGAATGGGTGTTCCCTCAATTTCTATATACGTAAATGAATTAATGCAAAGCTATAATGTCCAGAATTTAATCCGTGTTGGTACTTGTGGAGCAATCCAAAAGGATGTAAAAGTACGTGATGTCATTTTAGCCATGACCAGTTCTACAGATTCAAACATGAACCGTCTAACCTTTGGCCATGTTGATTTCGCTCCAACTGCCAACTTTGATTTACTCAGAAAGGCTTATGATGCAGGGATTGCCAAGGGCCTTCATTTAAAAGTAGGTAATATTTTCACGGCAGATTCTTTCTATAATGATAATGCCGAACTTGAGAAATGGGCTAAATATCAAATTCTTGCGATTGAAATGGAAACAACGGCACTTTATACGTTAGCAGCGAAATTTGGCAGAAATGCCCTTTCTGTCCTAACGGTTAGTGACCACATCTTAACAGGTGAAGAAACAACAGCTGAAGAACGGCAATTAACTTTTAACGACATGATTGAAGTAGCATTAGAAGCTGCGACAAAGGAATAATGACGCTCAAGGCCTTTTCCATAATTGGAAGAGGTTTTTCTTTTTCGAAAAAGAAAAGGAACTATGGCACACCATGGAGAATTATTAAAGACAATTGCAATGATGTGTGGTTGAAGGTTAGAGAGGTGAATGAAATGAAGGAGCAGCTCAAATTGGATATTACCGGTATGACCTGCGCTGCCTGTTCAACGAGAATTGAAAAAGTGCTGAATAAAATGGATGGCGTCGAAGCAAATGTTAATTTGGCGATGGAAAGTGCGGCCATTTCCTACGATAACGAATTCGTATCTAGCAGCGATATTGTCATGAAGATTGAAAAACTTGGTTATGGTGCCAGAGAGAAAGTGTTAAGGGCAACGAAACAGCAATTAAAAGAGGAAGAAATAAACCAGAAAAAGCGGAAATTTTTTCTTTCAGTCATTTTGTCCCTGCCACTTTTGTATACCATGCTTGCCCATTTACCCGTTGATTTTGGCTTCCCAATGCCGCGGGTTTTCATGAACCCGTGGTTTCAACTGCTCTTATCCACCCCTGTACAGTTTTACATTGGCGGCCAGTTTTACATAGGAGCCTATAAAGCCCTTAAAAATAAAAGTGCAAATATGGATGTCCTTGTTGCATTAGGAACTTCAGCTGCTTATTTCTATAGTCTTGCCGAGGGCATGAAAACAATTGGAAATCCTTTTTACACGCCGCATCTTTATTTTGAAACGAGTGCAGTTCTTATTACCTTGATCCTTTTAGGTAAATTATTTGAAACGATGGCAAAAGGAAGGACAACAATTGCGATATCTAAACTGTTAAACCTTCAGGCAAAGGAAGCTACTCTAATAGGAGAAGGAAAGGAACTTCAAATCCCAATCGAAGAGGTAAAGGTAGCTGATCGATTACTTGTGAAGCCAGGAGAAAAAATTCCTGTAGATGGCCTGGTCCTATTAGGAAAATCTTCTGTGGATGAATCAATGATCACTGGTGAATCGATACCGGTGGAAAAATCCGTTGGTGATATTTTAATTGGTTCAACGATTAATAAAAATGGAACTTTGACAATGAAAGCGACGAAGGTTGGGAAAGACACTGCACTTGCAGGCATTATTAAGATTGTTGAGGAGGCTCAAGGAAGTAAAGCACCAATTCAACGACTTGCGGATACCATTTCAGGTTACTTTGTCCCTGTTGTTGCCTCCATATCTTTAATAACATTTTTTATTTGGTGTTTATTTGTCAATCCTGGCGATTTTCCTTTAGCGTTAGAAACAGCGATTGCGGTTCTTGTGATTGCTTGTCCTTGTTCTCTGGGTCTTGCAACACCAACATCCATAATGGTAGGTACTGGCAAAGGGGCCGAAATGGGTATACTTTTTAAAGGTGGAGAGCATTTGGAGACTGCCCACAAAATAAATGTGATTGTCCTGGATAAAACTGGCACGATTACACAGGGACAACCTATTGTCACTGATTTTATCGCTTATCAGGAAGAGAAAAAAGTTCTCCAATACTTAGTTTCGGCTGAGAAGTCATCGGAACATCCGCTTGCAGATGCTATTGTACGGTATGGGATGGAAAAAAGATCGAGTACTCTTCCGGTAAAACGGTTTAATGCCATACCTGGATACGGGATTGAGGCGAAAATTGGGAATGACGAAATATATGTTGGAACTCGTAAGCTGATGGAGTTAAAGTGTATTGACTACGCTGAGATTGAAAAAGACCTGCTTCGCTTTGAAACTGAAGGGAAGACAGCTATGTATATTGCGATAAATTCTATCATCGTGGGAATTGTGGCTGTGGCTGATACTGTAAAAGAAAATACTAAGCTGGCGGTACAGCAATTAGCTCAACTGGGTATTGATGTGTATATGCTTACTGGGGATAATGAACGTACTGCTAAAGCAATCGCTGCCCAGGTTGGTATAAAAAATGTTATTGCTGAAGTCCTCCCGGAAGAAAAAGCTAATCATGTCAAGGAACTACAGCTTAAAGGGATGGTCGTCGCAATGGTCGGTGATGGAATTAACGATGCACCAGCACTTGCTGTTGCAGATATAGGCATTGCCATTGGCACGGGGACAGATGTTGCCATTGAAGCGGCTGACATTACGATTCTTGGCGGTGAACTAACTTTAATCCCGAAAGCAATCGCTTTAAGTAAAAAAACGATGCAGAACATCCGTCAAAACCTTTTTTGGGCACTCATTTACAATTCCGGCGGGATACCGATTGCTGCCCTCGGACTGTTGGCTCCATGGGTGGCAGGTGCGGCCATGGCCTTTAGTTCCGTATCCGTTGTGACGAATTCGCTTCGGTTGAAGCGGGTAAAAATATAAAAACTAAAAGTAAAATATATGCGGCACTTACCTTATTAGGGAGGTGCCGTTTAAACTTAAAAGCAATTTCGATGCTTTCTTATTATTTTCACTAACTTTTCTTTGTTAATTTTATTAAAAAGATGTTATTCTAATCACTAAGGGTTTACTTTTTAAAGTATCTGAAAATAGCTTTTGAAAATGATGAGAACAATCTAGCTGTTAAGATTTTTTTAATGATTGTACAATTCATATTTTTATGGTGAATGAAAGTGGTGAAGGCTTTGGATGAAAAGAATGTGGAACAAAAGAAAGATGACGAAGTTAAGGTAGAACAAGAGCAAATGATAGAAAACAAATCCGGTTATATACGCTTAAAAAAGTTTCACTTTATTATGCTGTTATTTTTGCTTGTATTTCTATCAGCGGGAATTACTACCTTTGCTCTCGCATTTGGAAAAGAAAAAATAGTAACAGTAGCGCCTGAAAGGTCAGAATTCAATAAACTATACGAAGCATTTGATACATTGAAAAAAGGTTACTACAAAGATGTGAACCAACAAAAACTCGTTAATGGAGCAATTGATGGAATGGTCGCTTCACTTGATGACCCATATTCTGACTACATGAGTAATGATGAAGCGAAAAGCTTTCACAGTAGTATCTCTTCTTCGTTTGAAGGCATTGGTGCTGAAATTCAGGAAAAAGAAGGCCACATCATAATTGTTTCTCCTATTAAAGGGTCTCCCGCGGAAAAAGCAGGGTTAAAACCAAATGATATGATTATATCTGTAGATGGAAAAAGTCTGCAGGGAATGAATTCGACTCAAGCAGTTACATTAATCAGAGGCAAAAAGGGAACAAAGGTGGAGTTAACGATTCAAAGACCGGGAACGGATGCACCGATGACAGTACCAATTGTTCGGGATACAATCCCAATCGAAACTGTTTATGGTGAAATGCTCGATGACTCTATTGCAAAAGTTCAAATTACCAGTTTTTCCACTAATACGTCTAAAGAGCTTGTGTCCACATTGAATGATTTACAGAAAAAGGGCATGAAGGGTCTTGTCTTAGACTTGCGTCAAAATCCGGGGGGATTATTAGACCAAGCAGTCAGCATTACGAGCATGTTTGTTCCAAAAGGAAAAATCATTGTTAAAGAAGAAGACAGGAACGGAAAAATTAAGGAAATCGCTTCGCAGAATACTGGAAGTCCAGATCTTCCATTGGTTGTTTTAATTGATAAGGGAAGTGCGAGTGCGTCAGAAATTTTCGCTGCTGCAGTAAAAGAATCGGCTGGCGTGCCGCTTGTCGGCGAGAAATCATTTGGGAAAGGCACGGTGCAAACCGCAGCAGATTTCAAAGACGGCTCAAACCTTAAATATACAATAGCAAAATGGTTGACACCAAATGGGAATTGGATTCATAAAAAAGGAATCGTACCGGATGTAGAGGTTTCCCTTCCGGATTATGCAACATTACCGATTATTAATCCGGATAAGGAACTAGTATTAGCTACCTCGTCGACGGAAGTGCAAACAGCACAAAAGATGTTAAAAGCTGTTGGGTATGACCCGGGACGTGAAGACGGATTTTTTGATGAAAATACAAAAGAAGCGGTTATCGCCTTCCAAAATGCACAAGGTCTACCTGCTGATGGGGTGTTAAAAGGTGATACCACCATGAAACTCATGGATCTTTTACGAGAAAAAATCAAAAATAGTGATACCCAAGTACAAAAGGCCGTTGAGGTTTTAAAAGGAAAAATGAAATAGTCAATGAACCCGATTCCGTAAGGAGTCGGGTCAACTTTTTTTGACTATTAAAAGAGGGAATAGAAGATGAAAAAAGCGGAAGTTTATATTTTATCAGGATTTTTAGGTAGTGGAAAAACCACTTTGTTAAAACGATTGCTAGAGGATGAACGACGTGTTGGCAGAAGAGTAGCGGTCATGATGAATGAATTAGGGAAGGTATCGATTGACTCTGATGCCATCAATGATGATGTTGCATTGAAAGAACTGTTAGGTGGGTGTATTTGCTGTTCGATTCAGGACAAACTGGAAGCACAGCTTCAAGGTTTATTAATAGATGAGCAGCCAGATGTTATCTATATTGAAACCACAGGAGCGGCCCATCCCGTTGAGGTATTGGATGCCATTCTTTCCCCTTTAATTGCAGATAAACTAGTGATTAAAGGCATTATTACAACGGTCGATGGTATGAGGTGGAAAGAGCGAAAATCGTTAAGTCCGCAGCTGCAGCAATTGATTTTAGAGCAGGTAAGACACGCGGATTTCATTATTATAAACAAAATGAACGAATTAAAAGATTTGGAACAGGCAAATATCACTTTTGAAATTCAGGGGATCAATCCGCAGGCAAGGTGCTTGCTGACAAATTATTCAAACCTGTCGATTGCCCAGCTTAGAAAACTATCTGTATCATTTGAGAAAGAATCACAAAAGATTGATTTGAATTTAACAACCTTTGTATACAGATTTGAGAAAGCAATCAACTCTTTGCGATTCGAGGAGTTTTTAAAAGAACTGCCTGTTACTATTTACCGGATTAAGGGATATGTGAAGTTTGATTATTCGGAGCTGCCATTTTTATTTCAATATTCCTATGGGATGCCGCTATACATGAAGGAAGATATGAATATGCCGTTAAACCTTGTATTTATCGGCGAAAATATTGATTGGATTGTAATCCAAGAAAAACTTGCCAATCTCGAAAAAATCAGTCTTGAATGAATGATAATTCTCTCTTCAGGTAACTCTTTTAATGTAGCAAAAATCCATTAAAAGGGGGTCTTAAATGAAAAGGGCAGCTAGTTTCATCATTTTAATTCATTTCCTCCTTTATGGGCAAGGGGTTAAGGCTGCATCAGATATCAGTTATAAAATTGAAATGCTGGAATGGAAAGAAGTGAATCATGTATTACCAAAGTACACCAAATTCACGGTTTTGGATGTGGAAACAGGAAAGCGATTCAAGGTTCAAAGAAGAGCTGGAAGTCATCATGCTGATGTTCAGCCATTAACTGCTAAAGACACAAAAATAATGAAAAAAATATACAGTGGGAAGTGGAGCTGGAAACGCCGGGCTATTATTGTTATTCACAAAGACATTTGGATTGCGGCATCGATGCACGGGATGCCCCATGGTGCAGGCGCACTGCAAAATAATTTTCCCGGGCATTTCTGCATTCATTTCTATGGGAGCACAACCCATCGCACCAATTCAATGGATCTATCCCATATGCTCATGGTTCTGAAGGCTTCAGGTAAATTAGATGATTATCTCGGTAAGGCAAACCCCTACGAGGTGATAAACGCTTATGTTGCCGGCTTTAAGCAGCAGGATGCCCGGATTACTTCCCAGGTTTCTTTGCAAAAAATAAAATGGAAGCCTATTTTGGGGAAGGTTGAAAATGTTAATATAGCGCGAATAGAGCTTTTGCCCCCGGAGGATTTAACCGAAGAAATTAGTTTGGATGTTCCTGCTGTGATCGATTGGTACATAGAAGACAGGGGCAGTCAATCCTTTAGAGGGGACATTCATTTGGTTAGATTTTCACCTAATGATGCTTGGAAAGTGGATTCGTTGGATTTTTTAAAAGAAAATCATCTACCATAAGAAAAAAACACCTTTATATGAGGATTCTCTCATGAATAAAGGTGTTTTTGTAGCGTATTTATGCTTGTTCTCCGAATTTGATAAAGGTTCGTTCATCTTCAATTAAGCCGCAGGCACCGCATTGAATTCGATAATCCGGTCCATTGTAGGGCAGGTGAAAGGGTTCCAACTCATTTTCATCATACTCCCGGACAACAACCCCTGATTGAGGGTCAAGCTTAACAGATTGTGATACTTGTTGAATGATATTAAACCGGCTGCGATTTGTTTTGCAATTTGGACATTTGTATGGAGTGGACATAGATTTCTCCTTTTGTAATATGGTTAACATCTATTTTTTGCAATAATGTTAGGAAATATGTAACAATGCATGTGAAGGGTAAAGGGGGGATTTGTTTGGAGAAAGAAAATGTAAATTATAAGGTTTTATTAGAGGAATACCGCTCGATTTGGAACAACCGATTATTACCAGCGGAGGATCTAACGAGTGAAGAGACGTTAACCATGGCGATAAAACGGGAACTTTTGGATGAAAATTCCCATCCAAGAATCAGAAAAAATAAATACGAAAAATATTATTCAGCAGTAAAGAGGGTATTGGATTCACCACTCTCTCTTGAAGCTAAGGTACTTTTAATAAACATACATATAGAAATCATGGAAGAAATTAGTTAGGAGAGAATGACTATGAAGAAGTTTTTATCTATTTTTTTAACTGTCCTATTTCTGAGCATTGCCGTATCTTGTGATCAGCAGCAAAAAGAAAATGCAGGTAAACCACCTGAAATGATAGATGTAGTCTTGTCAGTTAAACCCTCGACAGAAGAGTTAAATAAACCCATTACCTTTGAAGCGAAGGTAACACAGGGAAATGAAAATGTAAATGATGCGGATGCAGTAATTTTTGAGATTTGGCGTGCAAAGGATGAGAAACACGAAAAGATAGAAATTAAACATGCGGAAAATGGGGTTTACCGACTCGAAAAGACTTTCCAGCAAGAAGGAACATATTATATTATTTCACATGTAACGGCAAGAGATATGCATAATATGCCGAAAAAGGAATTTATCGTTGGGACGCCAAGTGAACCGGAAGATCCTAAAGCAAAAGATTCGATGGATGATATGAACATGGATGATCATTCAATTGAGGGGCAATAATTAAAAAGACAGCCGTGGCGGCTGTCTTAACTTTGACTTTTTTTCATGTAAAATTACCTATTCAGAAACTATTTGCTTAAATGCAATAGGGATATTTTCAATATCGTCTTGATGAAAGGGCATAAAAATGTATAAGACACCTTGGCGCATTTCCGATTTGACATTATTAATCTGGATAGGATAGGGGAGTGTTAATTCTTTTTTAAACTGTCGATTGGTACGTTCCTTTAGAAAATATTGACGATTCTGATTTAAGGATTTAAATTCACCTGTGATTGTCAAAAGCTGCTGTTGAACGGATAGGTGAAGATCTTCTTTAGTCAATCCGGGAATTTCAGCCTCAACCACAAGCACTTGTTCCACTTCGTATAAATCACATTTTGGAAAAAGTTCTTTAACTGTTGTTAGGGGATTTAGGGAGAATTGTTTGTCTGAACTATTTTTACTATTTTCATCAAAAATTTGATTCCAAAATTTATCTGATTGAAATTGTTGGGCCACATTCAGCCATTTTTTTAGTTTATCTACTTCCATCTCATCCACCCCTTATGTGAATCCCTATTGTCATCATATTTTTTAATATGAGAAACATGCAAAAAAAACGACGCTCACATTATTTCTGTCACGTCAATTTGTGAAAACTGCATATCAACATTTTTGGGGATTTTTACTTCGAGCATGCCGTCTTTAAAGTTTGCCGTTGCTCCTTTCTTTTTGACAATCGCCGGAAGGGTAATAGTGTGTTTATCCTCTTGCTGCGGGATATGTTCCACGATCAGTTGATTGGATGTATGATAGATACGGATTTGTCTGATCCATTCCTCATTTTTTATCGGGATCCTCACAAAAACAAAGTCGTGGGTTTCAAAGGCCGTTGAACTCAAAATACCTGTTTCTGACTGCTGCTTTGATACCGAAGATTGAAAACCGCCGAACATATCCTGTGGGTTCATCATTCCTCTCATGTTTGAAGGCATGATTTTGCCCATGATGTCCTGTACATATTTGTCTATTTCCTCTGGCTTCATGTTTTGCATTGTATCCTTCATATCCTTATTAAAGGGGAATAAATTCCAAGGGAACATCAACTTTCATCCTTTCACGAAGCTAAAATTGATACGCTATTTGATATCTCATCATATGCAAATTCTTGCCCATCCGTTATTAAAACTTCCGATAGCCGTTTCCTGAGACAATTTTATCAATAGTTCGTTTTATTTAAAATTTGCATATATAAACAATTCTTTTTAACATATAGTAAAGAGAGAATTTTTAATTTTAGAGAGGTAATGATTTGTGAATAAGAAAACGGCTTTGATTACAGGAGGAGCTTCTGGTATCGGCAGAAAAACCGCAATACAGCTTGCAGAAAATGGGTATCAGATTGTGATCAACTATCGAAATAGTGAATCAGAAGCGGTTTTCCTAGCAAAGCAATTGGATGATTGTTTTGGTACGAAAAATATTACCGTTCAAGGGGATGTGGCCAACCAGGAAGATTGTTTCCGCATTGTTAATGAGGTCCTTATGGCTTATTCAACCGTCGATGTTTTAGTTCATAATGCCGGCCCGTACATGCATGAAAGAAAAAAATTAATAGACTACACATTTGAAGAATGGAATTACTTAATTCAAGGAAATTTATCGGCTGTTTTCTATTTGTCAAAGCTCATCATTCCGATAATGCGGAAACAAAAATGGGGCAGAATCATTACACTTGGTTATGACAGGGTTGAAACTGCACCAGGGTGGATTTATCGCTCAGCCTTTGCTGCAGCGAAGACAGGACTCGCTTCACTAACTCGAACTATTTCAATCGAAGAAGCAGAACATGGAATCACGGCTAATATGGTCTGTCCCGGTGATATAACAAACGAGTGGAAGGAAAGAAATATTGAGGAGTCTTTCGAAGCAAATAACGGAAATCTTTCGTTTGGAAGACAGGGTACGGGTGAGGACATTGCCCGAGTGATTACCTTTCTTACAGAGGAGAAATCAGACTTTATTACAGGGAGCATTATTCCGGTAACAGGGGGAGTAGATGTGCTCGGAAAGGCATTTAAAATCTAGCTTAAAGGTGGTCAAAAAGTAATCATTTATCATTTTTCAAACTATTCGATTTTCAGGAATGAAATCTGTTCCTTTTGTGGATAATAGAAAGTAATCATCTATGAAAGGAGCAAAGAGAATGAGTTTTAACATGAACAGAATCAATCCAAATCAAACCCAGGTTTTTTTTCATGATGGCCGCTTTGAAACATTAACAAATGAGGAATTAGAAGATTTTTTGCTCCAAATGGGTCTAAGCGATGTTAATGAAACATTTGAACAAAATGTATTGGAATAACTGGAATTATTTTTATAGTCATAAATAAAAGCAATCGGCATGATGCCGATTGCTTTTTAAGCTTCTAATAATTGTGAAGAATCTGTTTGGTGTGAGCCATTCCGCAACAAATGGAAAGTGTATAAATCTTTTGGGATTTCATATAAATCGTAAATTTCACCATTTGCATTCAATTGCTCATAAACAGATTTCCGCGTCTCATTTGCTTTCACAACATATGGCAGTTTTTCTGCAGCTTTGATGGAACGAATATTTACTTTTCGAATCCGCATAAAAACTGTTTCAATCCCCACTTCGTAAAATAGCTCTTGAAAAAAGGCATCTTTAGCAGGGCTGTTATAGCCTTTGCCATGATAGGATTTTCCCAGCCAAGTTCCTAAAAATCCGGCATTGTCTTCAATATCATACAGATTTATCGTACCAATTGGAGCACCCCATTCATCGAGAATCGTCCGTGAAATTAATTCACCGCGCTCTTCCGCTTCAATGGTTTGTTTTGTAATAAAAATGAATTCTTCATAGGAATCAGCTTTTTGACGTACAAAAGGGAAGACATCAGGGTGTGTCATTAATTCGTACAATGTGTGGCTGTCTTGAAGATCACGTTTCTTCAGCATGAATATCCCTCCATTAGGGCATACCGATCCCGTTATCTTAAGAAGCGGCCCACCCTCGAAATTTTTTATAAAGTTGCGTAAAAAATTTCGGGGTGGGAATCGAACCCACTAGAACCAGTAAAACTGGTGGCGCACCATTTGCCTTCCCTATATCATTTTTTTGTTATCAGAATATGTCCTTAAACCCCCAAATTTTTCAGGTCTAAAACAGTTTCATCTAGAGTATGATACAAGAAAAAAAGAAAAAAATAAATAGTTTTTTTGTTGGTTTTTCGATAATATTTTTTACCAATTTTCAACAAAATTCTACTCTTCGGTGTAGACGATCTCGCCCCCAATCATCGTCCATTTTGGCTTTGCTAAGTAATGGAAAGGGTGATGGCTCCAAAGTACTAAATCCGCATCTTTTCCTACTTCAATACTACCAACATTTTTGTCTATTTTTAAGTTTCTTGCCGGAAGGATGGTTATTCCTTCAAGAGCTTTTTGTTCCGGTAATCCTTCACGAACGGCAATGCCGGCACATATATTCAGGTATTGAATTGGCGTGTAGGGATGATCTGTTGTAATCGATACTTCGACACCGTGATTTGTCAATTCCTGATACGTCTTCCATGTTTTATTTTTTAATTCGACTTTGGATCTTCTGGTCAATGTGGGCCCAACGGAAACCTTTAAATCCATTCTGGTTAACTCACTGGAAATTAAATGTCCTTCTGTACAATGTTCAATTCGTAGATCAAGATTAAACTCCTCAGCGAACCTAAGGGCAGAAATGATATCATCGGCACGGTGGGCATGGATTCTTACCGGAATTTCTCTTTTTAATGCCATCACAATTGGAGTAATCCTTAGTTCCTCAGGGTTATCAGCATGAATGGCTTGGTAGAATGCTTCCCTGAGCATCCCCATAATCCCCATCCTTGTAATCGAATCACTATTGCCATTACTGTGAATTCTCTTTGGATTTTCCCCTAATGCGATTTTTAATCCGGCAATCTCCTGGACAATCATTTTTTTAATGTTTTTTCCCGTCGTTTTGATTACAGAAGTAGTTCCCCCAATCACATTAGCACTTCCTGGCATAATGTGAACAGTGGTTATCCCACTTTTTACTGCATCAGTGAAGGCAGGATCCAATGGATAAACCCCATCCATTGCCCGAATATGAGGTGTAAGGGCTTCAGCGGTTTCATTGGCATCATTTCCGGCCCAGCCAGTGCCTTCATCATAAAGTCCTAAATGGGTATGAACATCAATAAAGCCCGGAAAAAGGGCTAATTCCCAACAATCGATGATTTTAACAGTTAAATCGGTCGTGAGATTTCTTCCGATTTTTTTGATTTTTCCATCTTCAATTAGAACATCGGTATTTTTTAGCGGTTTAGATGTTACCGGATATATAGTAGCATTTTTTAAAAGTATTTTTGTCATAATAAAACCTTTCTATATGTTGTTAATTGTATTTTATCTATTTTAGCAACATATGTGCCTAAGGAATAGTAAGAAATCTGTTCGTTTTCAAAATTATTTTGCGGAATTTTTTGTAATTTATGAAACCTTTATAGGGACATTGAGTAAATAGTATGGTATGGAAAAAATATTTCCAATGGGGGAAATGATCATGATAAAAAGTGAAGAAAGGTTAATGGGTGCAGGTATTTACGTTTTAAGCTTATTTTTTCCAATTTTAGCACCACTGATAATTTGGTTAATAAAGAAGGATGAGTCATCTTTTATAGATTATCATGGGAAAGAATATTTTAATTTCTTTATTTCATATTTCGTATATTCAATCGTAGCGGGAATCTTAACCATTGTCATTATTGGTATTTTTCTATTGTGGGCACTTGGGATTGCAGCACTTATTTTTAGTATTATCGCAGCCGTTAGGGCATACGAGGGGGAAGAATATCAATTTCCCTGGATTTTTAGGTTAATTAAATAAAAACCCTTATTGAAACCCGGCAAAAAAAATTTGCCGGGTTTTTGAACGTTTATCTGGTTCAAACGTCATATAAATGTAAAAACAAACAAAGGGGGAAAAAATATGGATTCTTTAGCAAGTTATATGCCAATTATCGCTCCAATTCTTATTATTCAGCTTATTTTATTAATTGTAGCCATCATTGATCTCGTCAAAATAGAGAAAACGAATGGTCCTAAATGGTTATGGGTACTGATTATACTTTTCATTAACATCATTGGGCCGATTCTTTATTTTGTCATTGGAAGGAGAAGTAACTGATGTCCCTTATTCAAATAAAAGATTTAAAAAAGAATTTCCAAAGGACAGAAGTAATAAAGGGGCTTGATTTTACATTGGAAAAAGGGCGATGTATTGCTCTATTAGGTCCGAATGGTGCGGGGAAAACTACCACACTTAGGATGCTCTCTGGACTAATGAATCCGACGAGTGGAAGCATTATTTTTACTGATGCTAAAAAAGGTGAGGATATCCGCGAATTAATCGGTTACCTGCCACAATTTCCTGTGTTTTACGAATGGATGTCGGGCCTAGAATTTTTATCTTATGTTGGCAGATTAGCTGGATTATCAGGCAAGAAAGCAAAAGAACGATCACTGGAACTACTGCATCTTGTTGGAATTTTAGAGGCGAAAAATAGGAAGGTTGGTAAATATTCAGGTGGGATGAAACAAAGGCTAGGTATTGCCCAAGCCCTTATCCATCGTCCACAGCTAATCATGCTGGATGAGCCCGTTTCTGCCTTGGATCCAATTGGCAGAAGGGAAGTCTTGGATCTTCTTGAAGGATTAAAAAAAGAAACCACCATTCTCTTCTCAACACATATTTTAAGTGATGCTGAAGAAGTTTGTGATGAAATTCTGTTTTTACATAAAGGAGATATTGTTGAATCGGGGACGATGACAGAACTCCGTGAACGGCACCAACAAGCCAAAATTGACTTGTACTTTAGTGGGAAAGCAGATGCCTATATTCCATTCTTCTCTTCCCATGAACTAACAAATTCCTTAATGAAGGATGGAAATCGAGTTAGTATTTATGTTGAGGATATCGCTTTGGCAAGACAGTCATTCCTTAAGTGGATCTCCGAACAAAATTTGCCGCTGGAGAAATTTGAAATTAGCAGTATGACCCTTGAAGATGTGTTTATGAAGGTGGTGGGGAAATGAGCCAATGGATGACATTACTGCAAAAAGAAATAGTAGAAATGTGGAGAAATTTTAAATGGATTTGGGTGCCGATAACCTTCATTTTAATTGGAGTTCAGCAGCCAATTACGACGTATTACATGCCGCAAATTCTTGATTTAGCTGGAGGACTGCCTGAAGGGGCAGTTATCAAAATCCCTACGCCATCCGCTGGAGAAGTGTTGATTCAAGGCCTTGGACAATATACTACTCTCGGTGTATTAATTATTGTCCTCTCAACGATGGGGATATTAGCTGCGGAAAGAAAAAGCGGTGTCGCTGCGATGATTTTAGTAAAACCTGTTTCCTATCGTTCCTTCGTAACCGCAAAATGGGCGGGAGGGGTGTTGTTAGTATGGTTTTCCTTTTTGATCGGCTATCTTGCTACATGGTATTATACAGGTATTTTATTTGAATGGATTCCTATTGAGGACTTTTTTCAATCTTTCTTTTTTTATGGTTTATGGCTTACGGTTATCTTAACGATTACCATATTTTTTAGTGCGTCACTTTTAACACCAGGAATAGCGGGATTTAGTTCATTAGCGGTTGTTATTGTTGTTAATCTAGTAAGCAGTACCATTTCAAATCTGCTTGAATGGAGTCCGTCACAGCTAACTGGATATGCAGGTGAAATACTTTTAGGTAAGGGAATTTCGGATGATACCCTGCCGGCTAGTATTATAGCTGCTGGCTGCATAGTAATTTTGCTGGCATTAAGTGTGGTCATTTTTAAGAAAAAAGAACTAGCGTCCTAGATTAGTGCGCTTCATTGCACGGCTATAATCAGTGATCTGCCCCGAAAAGTCTTTTCGTTTTGCAAATTATTAAGGGTATTTTATAATGATTATTATGTATTTTTGCAAAGGTTAAGATAGAGAGGACGAGGCAGTGTGATTGATCAAGTCGGATTGGTATTAGAAGGCGGCGGGATGCGCGGTGTTTATACTGCAGGGATCCTTGAATATTTTTTAGAACGAGACTTATTTTTCCCATATGTAATTGGTGTTTCTGCAGGTGCTTGTAACGCTGCTTCCTATTTGTCAAAGCAAAAAGGAAGAAATAAAATTGTCACGATTGAATATGCTTCAGATCAAAGATATATTTCATGGAAGAACTATTTTAAAAATCGGCAATTTTTTGGAATGGATTTCATTTTTGATGAAATTCCCAATAAACATGTACCATACCATTATGATGAGTTTTATAATAGTCCTTCAGAATTTGTCGTCGGGACGACAGATTGTCTGACAGGAGAGCCTGTTTATTTTAAAAAGCAAGATTATGAGAAGGATCTTCTAACCGTTTTACGAGCATCGAGCTCATTGCCGTTTATTGCTCCGGAAATTCGGTATAAGGACAAAATTTTACTAGATGGCGGTATTAGTGATCCAATTCCCATCAAAAAAGCACAAATGGATGGTTTTAAAAAAAATATCGTCATTTTAACAAGGAATGAAGGGTATTTGAAAAAACCTTCTAAATTTCAGTTTCTTGTTGGTCGGAAATATCCTGAATATAAAGGCTTGCAACAGTCACTTAGGAAAAGATACCAAACTTACAATGAAACAGTTGCTTACTTGGAAGAAGAAGAGAAATCCGGAAATGCCCTTATTATTCGTCCGACAGAGCCGTTACAGGTCGGAAGAATGGAAAGAAATCCGAAAAGGTTAGATGACTTGTATAATCAAGGTTATGAGGATGCGAAAAACTCGATTTCGTCCATCCTTAACTATATTAATGCATAAGAGAAGAGCCTCAAATGAGTTTCTTCTTTTTTTGTTTGGAATCAGAAAAATTCTATCATTTTTTTAATTACTAGAAAATAAACTGATAGTAGAGGAATTGATAAGGAGTTTTATGGATGAAAATAAATGAATATTACCGGGATACAGCTAATTTGAACTTAAATGGTAGTATTGCAGCACTAGTTCCGACAATCATGATAGTGGCTTTAAATCTTTCTATTATTAAGCATAGGGACATCATGCTATTTACCATTCCATTTCTTATTTTTAGCATGATCAATTTTCAACTCTATCTGTTTAGAATGAAACAATCGATAGGAATAAGCAGGAATATCGTTAAATCAGAGAGCTGCAAGCAGTCAATATTTGAAGCACGACATCTTTTGTTGATGTATATGAACACCCAATCCTCACGGTTACATTTCTATTTTCCAAACGGTCATTTGGCGGGGATGGTAAAAAAGTACCGTGGAAGCGGTTGGGAACGGTTAAAGCCTTCGAGCACATTTGCCCTTTACAATATTAATAATGAAGTACTTGGGTTCTTTAAAGTTAAAGGGAAAAAATCTATGAAGATTGAAGTATTCGGTCGTAATAGATTTTTGTTGGGCAGATTTGAAAAAAAGAGTCAGGGATGGAGAAAAGCCCAAAAGGAATTGTTCGACGGCTTTGGACGGTATGTTGGTTCTATAGAAGGATCTTCTGTTTTTATGGATGAAAAGGTGCTGGATCACCGTCATCAAGATATAGGACGGCTTCGCAGGGGATGGATGCCGTTGGAATGGGATCCGCTGTTTCCAGAACCAAATACGCCCGTCCTTTCATTTAGTGATGTCTTATCTGAAGAGGACAAGCTCCTCCGAATGTCATTTCTCATTAACGAATATTTTATCGAAAGATAGCGGATTGGATAGTTCCCCTCAATAGCAATGTTTGATATGATGATAAATAAAACAATATTGTGGGGGTTTTACTGTGCAAATCGACTTAATAAAAGGTCATGGTTCAGGAAATGATTTTCTAATCATTGATGAAATAAAGAATGATTATTCTTTTTCTGATGACGATCGATCACAACTTGCTCGATTGTTATGTAATCGGAATGCTGATTTGGGTGCCGACGGGATTCTTTTTGTAATGAAGAGCGATCACGCCGATGGAAGAATGCGTGTATTTAACGCTGACGGCTCAGAGGCATCCATGTGTGGTAATGGACTCCGCCTTGTGGCAAGATATGTTTGTGAACATCAAGGATTAAATGAAGCAGTGATTGAAACCATGAAAGCAAATCTTAAGGTAAGTAAACAAATTGACCTCTTCCAAGATGTCCATACTTATCAAGTGGAAATTTCTCCGGTACAATTTGAATTAAAGGCGTTACCATTAAATTTACATAAACCAACGCTATTCAATGAAAGAATTACTGAACTGTCCGAAGAATTAAGATTTACGGCGCTTGCGGTACCGAATCCTCATTTAATTGCGATTGTAGAAGCCAATCAGCTGCAAATTGATCTTCAACAACAACTTAGTGAAAAAGTAAATGGACCTAATGACTTATTCCCGGATGGCGTAAATGTAAGCTTTGTAAAACCGCTGCAGGATGGCCCTATCTATGTTAAAACCTATGAACGTGGTGTAGGTTTTACAAATGCATGTGGTACAGCCATGTCAGCTTCCTCGCTTGTTACTTGTTTAACAGGACTTAATGAATTTGAGAAGACAATAGATGTATATAATAATGGTGGCAGAGTTCAATGTGTTGTCCATAAATATGAGGGGACCTATTCAATTGATCTAATTGGAAATGCTACCTATCTTTATCAAGCTTCAATCGTGGTTAACCTTGATGAGGAATCATATAGTCTAGACTCGAAAAATGATTTTACTGAACAGCAAACATATGAGCTGCTGCAGTCAGAGGCACAGCAAGTAATCGAAAAGATGATGAAAGGATAAGGCTTGCCTTATCCTTTTTAACCTTTTTTTAAAATTTCTAGAACGGGTGCAAACGGTTGGATTTGTTTTGTTTGAAAATAATTCCTAAATGGATCACCCTGATCGCGAATTCGCTTGAGGGCATTTTCCATATTAAACGAAACAAGCTCCAGTTTTTCATCCACCTCATCCCAATAAAGCGGGGTGGCAACACCAGCATGTTCATTTCCCCGTAATGAGTAAGGGGCAACAATTGTTTTTCCTTCACTATGTTGTACATAATCAACATATAACCTTTTCCCGCGATTTTTTTTCATTCGTTCAATTGTAAAAGAATCAGGGTCCTTGGATATTAAATACTCTGCAACAAAGCTTGTAAAAAGCCTTGTATCCTCATAGGAGTAAACATTTTCCGGGAGAGGAAGGTAAATTTGCAGCCCTTTATTACCGGATGTTTTGATGAACCCGATTAAATTCAATTGGTCAAGTACTTCCTTTATTAAAAGTGCTGCTTTTATTGCCAATTTGAATGCCTCCTTTGAGGGAGGATCCAAGTCAAAAACAATCTCGCTTGGTCCCTTACTGTTAATGGTTTGAAAGGGAACATGGAATTCAATCGCCAGTTGGTTCCCCAGCCAAACGAGTGTCTTCAAATTATTGCACAGGATAAAATCAATTCCATCAGCCAGGTATGTCTGAATAAATTCTGGTGCATAATCGGGACAATTTTTTTGATAAAAGGCCTCGCCAAACATTCCATGCGGATAACGAATGACGGTTAATAAGCGATTCGTTAAAAAAGGCAGCATGTAAGGAGAAATTTCGCGCAGATACAGAATATAATCCGCTTTCTGAATGGCAAGTTTTTCCCATAACGGTTTATCAGGATGGGTAATTTCCAAGTCCTTAGGCAGGTTTTTCTGTGCAAACACAAAGTGGTCATATGTACATTCAGCTGGCTCCAATTCAAAGCGGAAGCGGTCAAAATGGGGCTCACGCAGCTGGTTATCATATAGCTCTAAATATTTCACTTCGAGGCAGATTCCAGGATTCACATAAATAAATTGGGTATCCTCGCCTATCTGATTTTGTTTAATCGTTTGCTTTAGTGCATCCTTTTCTTCAGGTTTAAAGCCGAATAGAACTTGACCAATTGGAAAGATCTTCTTTTCTTTATACACCCCAAGGTGAAAATAGCCATTGGTTTTCTCAAAGGAAGTAATGAAACAGCTGACATATTTCCAATTCTTATACTTTAGCCAGTGTAACGTGCGTTTACCTTCCTCCCAAAGACTGTTTTTAGATTTGGCAATTATGCCTTCTCCATCATATAGTACCACTTTTTCCCATAGCTTATTAAAATCCTCAGAGGCTGAAACAAACTGGAGCAGCTGGTCACTATAGGGATCAGGGTCCAATTTAAACCCAATCGTCTTAAAAAAATTACTAAGTTCAGCTTTTCGTTTATGAAAGGCCAGGGAATGGAGCGGTTTCCCTTTTAACAATAGTAAGTCAAAAACCATAAGGCGGCAGGGAGAATGGGTTGCCTGCTCGATAATTTTTTTGGCGGACTTTAACCTGCCTCGTACCTGGATGGCAGAGAAATTCGCTTTGTATGTGTTTTCAAGGGATACTAGCTCTCCATCAAGCTGCAGTGGCCAAAATGGTTTTAAATGTTTTTCATGTTTGGATAAAAACTCTTTTAATTCAGGGAACTGTGGAAAAAGCTCTTTTCCGTTTCTGCTTGTTAATTCGATCCCCTTGGAATTCCAGGTTAATATGGCTCTAAATCCATCATATTTAACCTCGTACAACCGATCAGGCCGGACAGGCACATCAAAGGTTAAACTTGGCAGCATCGGCTTCATTGATTTTTTATCCTTCCTTTTTTCAATATTTTGCTTCATTATGGACGACTTCATCCACTTCCAATTGTTTTTAGGAATGTATCTGATGGAAGAATCACAAAATAAAAAACAAAAAGATTGGAGAATTTCCTATGCATACGATGTGGAAAGGAAGTATCAGCTTTGGACTTGTAAACATCCCTATCAAACTTCATACGGCGACAGAAGATAAAGATATAAAACTAAGGACCCTGCATAACAAATGCCATGCACCAATTAAGTATGAAAAAATTTGCTCTGTTTGTGAGGAAGAGGTTAAACCAGAAGATATCGTCAAGGCGTACGAGTATACAAAAGGAAAATTTGTTGTACTTGATCAGGAAGATTTAGAAAAGCTGCGGAAGGAAAATGAAGAAAAGGCAGTAGAAATCATTGATTTTGTCAAAATTGAAGAAATTGATCCGATTTACTTTGATCGGAGCTATTATATGTCTCCCAACGATGGCGGAGGAAAAGCTTATTCGTTGTTACGCAAGGCGTTACAGGAATCCCAGAAGGTTGGTCTAGCTAAAATCATCATCCGTTCTAAGGAACAGATGGCTGTCATCCGTGTGTATGAAAATACTTTAGTCATGGAAACTATTCATTATCCTGACGAGGTTCGCAAAGCCGGGGATGTCCCAAATGTTCCTGCAGAGGATAAAGTAACGAAAAGAGAATTAGATACGGCCATATTATTGATTGACCAGCTAACAACCGAATTTGAGCCTGAAAAATATACAGATGAATACAGGACTGCACTGCTTGAACTTATTGAATCGAAACGCAGCGGCAAAGAAACAGTGACTGCTGCAACAAAGGAACCTGCTTCAAATGTCACTGATTTAATGGCAGCATTGCAGGCATCAATCGACCGAACCAAGCCCAAAAAAGCAGCGGCACCAAGAAAAAAGGCAGCTCCAAAGATAAAAAAAGAAGCATAATTAAATAAAGCTCAGAGCCGATTCGAATTGCTCACGAATCGGTTTTTCCTTTTCGTCATGTTCTTTCATTAACGTTTTTTTCATAATGTTAACAAGGAAATGATAAAAAATAATGGAGGATGGGAAATGGCCTATAATGTACTTATGATTGCAGACCCTGGTATCGATGATTCGTTTGCAATCATGTATGCCTTACTTAATCCGAAAATAAATTTAGTGGGTATTGTCAGTGGCTATGGAAATACGCCCAAAGAGCAATCTGTAAAGAATACAGCTTATTTATTAAGGTTAGGTAAAAGAGAGGATATTCCGATTATTGCCGGTACAGCAGGCCCTTTATCTGGTGAATCAATCCAGTATTATCCAGAGATTCATGGTAAGGAAGGTTTGGGCCCCATTAAGCCGCCGGATACGATAAAAAATGTCAACGTTTATGATATCAACAAAATTCTTGAAATTGTTAATCAATATAAAGGAGATCTTGTGATCGTTTCTGTTGGAAGATTAACAGAGTTAGCATTGATGTTTATCTTATATGGGAATAACGCCTTAAAAGATGTCGCCGCTTTTTATATCATGGGAGGGGCATTTCTAGTGCCCGGGAATATTACCGCTGAAGCGGAGGCAAACTTTTATATAGACCCGATTGCAGCAAATACCGTAATGGAAAAAGCACACAATATCTATTTACATCCGTTAAATATTACGAATAAAGCCATCATTACACCGGATATTATTAATTTTCTTAGCGAAAACAGCCCAACTCCATTTAAACCCTTATTAAAACCGGCTTTTGATTATTATTTTAAGGCATATCAAAAAAATGTTCCAGGAATTCATGGAGCACCACTGCATGATGTTCTCCCTCTCATGGCTTTAACCATCCCTGATCTCGTTAAATATTTTCCCCGTCGTGTCACAGTAGAGGAATTTGGCAATGCCAAAGGCAAAAGTATTGCTGATTTTCGCCCAAAACCTGATAAAGAGCCGCCGGAAAGTTTAGATTACATTGGTATGGAGGCAGACATACAAAAATTTATCGTCAATTTTATGGAGATCTTTTTGCAAGGGGATTTTCACAAAAAATGAAACCCAATATGGTTTCATCTTTTTTAATACAAAATATTTTCAGTATTTCCTAGTTTTAGAAATTCAATTGACTTTAGAAGCAAATTACGATAAAATAGAGTTACGCTTTAATGTACGTTAATATTTATTGTGTTAAGTTCGTAACTGCACGAACATGTGGGTGATATCCTTTACCCAATCGTGTAATTACGTCTTTTTTATTATTTTAAATAGACGATTAACTTAAAGTGAACAAATTGTTGGGGGTAAAATCCATGAATAACGGTAAAGTAAAATGGTTTAATGCAGAAAAAGGTTTCGGATTTATTGAAGCTGATGGCGGTCAAGATGTATTCGTTCACTTCTCAGCTATTCAATCAGAAGGCTTCAAAACATTAGAAGAAGGCCAATCGGTTTCTTTTGAAATCGTTGAAGGCGCTCGTGGACCACAAGCAGCTAACGTAAAAACAGTTT
Source organism: Neobacillus sp. NPDC097160 (assembly GCF_044762155.1). Classification (NCBI taxonomy): domain Bacteria; kingdom Bacillati; phylum Bacillota; class Bacilli; order Caryophanales; family Bacillaceae; genus Neobacillus; species Neobacillus sp. NPDC097160. The sequence goes on from NZ_JBIWDU010000003.1 coordinate 327,117, forward strand.
AATTTTCTTAAAATAAATGGGTGATGCATAAATGAAGGCATCACTTTTTTATCTATATAATGATTTCTAGATTAATAGAATCAGAACTTACAAACAAAGTGTTCAAAAACAGTCATAACTAATTATAAGGAGTGATCGTTTTGGCGTTTGGTAGAAAAAATGATGAAGAAATCAAATTGGAAGAGACTAAGATTTGGGTATGTAATTCAGAGAATTGTAAGTGCTGGGTTCGTGATAATTTTAAAAGCAGTGAAGTTCCCCTTTGTCCCATTTGCAAAAGTGAAATGAGTCAATCAACTAAAGAACTTCAGGTTATTCATAATCATAGTAAGAATTTTATGTAATGAAATATGTTAGCAGGGAGTATCCAAACTCCCTGCTTTTTCATTATTCTTCTCGATGCTGACAGCAATAGGTCAGAACTAGTACTTCCTCGTCTTCTTCAAGCGCGAAATCAAAAACCTTCTCGCTCCCGCGTTCATAAAAATAATAGTTGGTAATTTTGTCACCACTGTCATCACTGACGTAAATCACTTTTAAGCCAACACCTTTTTCAGAGTAAAGTTCATCCTCCGCGTCAATTTCAAGTTCGAGGAAAAATTCATAGCGGTCACCTGATAATAAACCAAATGGGTCTTCTAGTTTTTCAACTTCATGGCCAATAATATTCATGGGGATCATCCTTTGCTGTTTAGTAGACCCTCCTATTATACACATTTTCTTTATAACTGAAAAAATTCTTCTCCATTATACTCATCCTCCGGATTATGACTATAATGTGAATAATTGCACAAAGTGATTCCAACTTTGGCAAAATGAGGTAAGATAAAAATATAAGGTCTATCTGAAGTAATTAGGAAAAGTGGTGAAAAAAATTTGAATAATTATGTGAAATATTTCACAATCGAGGGGAATGAGGGCATGGCGACAACAACTGAACCTTTACATAATCAATTACATCCATTTTTATTATCGAGGAAAAAACTTTATCAATTCCTCCATCTGATATTTTTACCACCAACAAATATGTTATTAGGAGAAATTCGGAATAGCGCTAATTTCCATGAATTAGAAGAAGTTTATGAGGGTGGAAAAATTCTTTGCCACTTTTTTGACCATCTATCTACTGAACAAATTAAAAAGGAGAATGAAGAATATCAAAGGCTATTCGTTGGTCCAGGGCCATTTACGGCACCCCCTTGGGAGTCTTATTACAGGAGTAAGGATCAGCTGTTATTCGAAGAATGGATGTATCAAATCAGAGAGCAATACCATCAATTTGGTCTTCAAAATATAAAAGAAAATAATGAGCCTGATGACCACTTATTACTTGAATTGGAATTTATGATCTTTCTTACGGATTTAAGCTTGCAAGAGACCAAGCCTGAAAGGATCCTGGAATTAATCGCCAGCCAAATTCATTTTCTGGAAAAACATCTAACTGTCTGGATTCCATTCTTTTGTGAAAGAGTCATTGAGAATACCAAAAGTCATTTATATTTGGGGGCAGCAATGCTTCTCGAAGACTATTTAATCCAAGATTTAACATACTTAGTGGAAATAAGGGAGGTATTGACCGGTGACTGAAAATAACCATTTAACGAACTTTTTAACGAATAAAATGCAGCGGCGGACTTTTTTGAAATGGTCCGGGGCTATTGGGATTCCCGTTATCGCTGGGGGAATTGGCACAAAGATGCTTGTGGAACGTAAAGAAGAAACGAAGATTGTGAGTGCCAAGGACACCGAAAAAATTATTTCAACCTGCAGTATTAATAATTGTGGGGGCCGCTGTGTCATTAAAGCTCATGTGAAGGATGGCGTGGTGGTTCGTGTCAGTACAGATACACAGGAAAGCGGTGATTTATCTACACCGCCCTTAAGAGCCTGTGTAAGAGGTAGAAATTATCGAAGTATGCTCTATCACCCTGACCGCCTTAAATATCCGATGAAACGAGTAGGTAAACGTGGTGAAGGGAAATTTACGCGCATTTCATGGGATGAGGCAATCGAAACCATTGCATCCGAGGTAAAGCGAATTGGTGATCAATACGGTCCAGAGTCTAGATATGTCAACTATGCATCAGGGCAAAGCTGGGGTTTACATGGAGGTAAGAATGCCGCTAGGAAACTATTATCACTTGCAGGGGGCTATTTAAATTATAGTAATGACTATAGTTCTGGGGCGGGAAATGTAGCCACGCCATATACATACGGGACGAATAATTCCGGAAGCAGCTTTGATTCTCTTTTACACTCGAAATATATCATTTTGTGGGGACAAAATCCGTCAGAGATGATTTTTTCGACACCGTACCGTGAATATTTGATGCAAGCAAAGAAAAATGGTGCAAAAATCATTGTGATTGATCCCCGATATACGGATACTGCAATTGCGTTTGCCGATGAATGGATTCCGATTCTCCCCACGACTGATAATGCGTTGATGGATGCAATGGGGTATGTCATTATTACGGAGAAATTACATGATCAAGCATTTCTTGATAAATACTGTATTGGCTTTGATGGAGAGCATATGCCTGATGGGGTAGCGGGGGAAGAGTCTTTAAAAAGCTACTTATTAGGTGTTAGTGATGGCTTTGCCAAAACACCCGAATGGGCTGAAAAGATTTGCCGTGTACCAGCAGATAAGATTCGTGAAATTGCCCGAGAATATGCGAAAACGAAGCCTGCAGCACTTATTCAGGGTTGGGCGGCACAACGGCAGGCATATGGTGAGCAATTCATGCGCGGTGGTGCCCAGCTTGCCTGTTTGACAGGAAATGTGGGGAAGCTTGGGGGCTGGGCAGCAGCAACTGGCTATTGGAGCCGTTCAGATATTGTTTATCCGTTTTCATACGAAAATCCAGTCAAGGCATCCATCCCTTGTTTCCTTTGGACGAAGGCAGTGGAGAAAGGGACAGAAATGACAGCAGCAGATGGGTTAGTCGGCACAGAAAGATTAACAACAAATATTAAATGTATTTTTAATATGGCTGGAAATATGCTGATCAATCAGCATGCTGATATCAATAAAACGGTTAAGCTGCTTGAGGATGAAAGCAAGGTTGAATTTATTGTTGTCAGTGATCTCTTTATGACGCCAAGTGCCAAGTTTGCCGATATTTTATTACCTGGTACAACGTTCTTTGAACGCTATGATATTGGTGTCCCATGGTGTTTTGGCGACTATGTTGTTTTTGGCGATAAAACAATTGACCCACTCTATGAATGCCGTGATGAATATGATGTGTTTGCAGAAGTGGCAGGAAAATTAGGAGTAAAGGAAAAATTTACAGAGGGAAAAACAACCCTTGATTTGGTTAAAGAAAGTGTGGAAAGGACGAAAAAAGAGCTGGATCCAAACTTCCCGATTTTTGAGGACTTCCGTAAGAAGGGGGTACATCACTTTAAATATGATGCACCACTTGTCGCTTTTAAGGAACAAATCGATGATCTTGAAAATCACCCATTTGAAACTCCATCGGGAAAAATCGAATTATTCTCAAAGACATTATGGGACATGAATAGGCATGACGAAATTCCGGCGATCGCGAAATATATTTCTTCCTGGGAAGGACCAGAGGATCCATTAAAAGAGAAGTACCCATTACAGTTAATAAGCTGGCATTATAAGAGGAGATGTCACTCAACCTATGATAATCAGCCGTGGCTGGAGGAAGCGGCAAAACAAGAAATGTGGATGAATCCAAAGGATGCAGAAAAACGGGGGATTAAGAATGGTGACCGTGTCCAGGTCCAAAATGAGCGTGGATCTCTATTTATTGAGTTAAAGGTAACGTCACGTATCACTCCCGGAGTTGTGGGGATTCCTCAAGGTGCATGGTACACACCTGATAAAGATGGGCTGGATCAACGGGGGTCGGTAAATGTACTTACGTCGCAGCGGCCAACACCGCTTGCCAAGGCAAATCCACAGCTTACAAACCTTGTTGATGTGAAAAAAGCATAAGGAGTGAGGTAGTTGACCCAGTTAGGATTTTATATTAATCAAAGTCTTTGTACAGGTTGTAAAGCTTGCACCGTTTCATGTAAGGATAAAAATAATCTTGATATTGGTGTAAATTTCCGTAGGGTTTACACCTATGAGCAAGGGAACTTCATTCAGCAGCCTGCAGGAGGGATTGTCCAAAATGTGAAATCCTTTTACTTTAGCATTGCTTGTAATCATTGTACACAACCGAAATGTATACCTAGCTGCCCAGTAGGGGCGATAAGTAAAAATAAAGAAAATGGTGTGGTAACAATTGATCAAGAGGTTTGTCGAGGTACGCAATTATGCGTGAAGGCGTGTCCTTACGGGGCACCACAATATAATAAAAAGGTATTTAAATCGGACAAATGTGATTTTTGTATCAATCTTCAAGCTAAGGGTGAAGTTCCGGTTTGTGTTTCAACATGTCCGATGAGAGCAATTGAATTCGGTCCAATAAAAGATCTGCGGAAAATGTATGGAAATGTCAGCCAAATAAAAGGGATGCCAAGTGATTCGATTACACATCCAAATATTGTGATCGCACCACATAAGGATGCAAAATTGTCCAGTAGTTAAAAATTGTAGGTGGTTATATGACTATGCTTGTCAACTGGCTTGAAAGCCTGCATGTCGATGTTACTATAACAAACAAATGCTCAAGAAAGAGAAATCTTCGTTCAACCTGCCGTATTTGTTTAGATGTATGTAAATATGAAGCACTATCCATCAATCAACAATCGATTGAAATAAACTCAGAGTGCTGCACTTCCTGCGGGGATTGTATGATCTCCTGCCCATTGTCAGCCATTGAAGGAATACCTGCTTTGAGGGAAATTGACAAGGGGAGTTTAATTTATCATGATGGCTATACTCCATTTGTAAAAGAACTACTGATTTATAAAAAAAGAGGAATAAACTCGATTAAATTGAATGGGAACCCTATAAATCAAAAGTGGGATACCGTCATTATTGAAGCCAATACTAAACTAAAGTTCCTGGGTCAAAGACCAATTGAGATGATCCAGAAGGTGAAGGAGGAAACACTTTCACGAAGAGAATTCTTTTCTTCCTTCCGAAAAGAAGGGAAGCAGCTTGCAAAAAGCATGGCACCAGCTATATGGAAAATAGAAGCAGATGAATGGAATGTTAACAACTATTATTCGGACTTTCAATTTTACACAGTAATGATTGACGAAAATAAATGTACCCTGTGCCGGGCATGTTCTTCTTTTTGTTCACAAGAAGTATTTATTTTAACGGATTCTTTTTTGCAAATTGAAAATGAAAAGTGTGTAAATTGCACGGATTGCACGGATATTTGTCCGGAGCATGCCATTCAAATTAAGTCGGATTTTAAGAAAAAAGGCAATATCCATGCAGCATTTCATATAAAGGAATGCGGGGATTGTGGGCAGTCTTTTCATACCTTTCAACCAAGAATGGAGAAATGCCATATTTGCAAAGATAGGAACCCTGAATGGTTAAGCCCGTATCAATAAAAAAACGCCAGATCTGGCGTTTTTTTATGTATTAGCAGTGTTTTTTGACAGAATAAGGATGAAGGAGAAGATGAGATTCGAACTCACGCAACGGTTGCCCGTCCTAACGCATTTCGAGTGCGCCCCCTTATAACCACTTGGGTACTTCTCCAAAATGGAGCGGGTGAGGGGAATCGAACCCCCGCCGTCAGCTTGGGAAGCTGAAATTCTACCATTAAACCACACCCGCGTATCACAACTGAAACGAAACTATTATAGCATAATATTGATCTTTTTTGTACTAAAAATTTGGCTGGCTAGTGCAGCTTTTAATGTCTAATTTACCAAAAGGGTTTCAAAAAAACATTCAAAATCAATCATAATTTGATTGTTTTTGAAAGAAAATGATTGATTGTTGCAATCGGTTTCAGTATACTATAATCAAGAAAAAAAATTCTAGGTGGTGATGACTTGTTAACTCTTGAACGTCATCGAATCATTCTTCAATTATTAAAAGATAAAAATATCGTGAAAATCCAGGAAATTATGGAGTTGACTAACAGCTCAGAATCAACAATTAGACGAGATTTATCACAATTGGAGGAACAAAAGTTTTTAAAAAGGATTCACGGTGGTGCCCAAAGATTGCAAGGGAAATTACAAGAGCCCAGCATGATTGAGAAATCATCCAAAAACCTTCAAGAAAAGCGATTGATTGCTAAATATGCGGCAAGTTTAGTAGAAACGGGAGATTGTATTTATCTTGATGCAGGCTCAACCGTGATTGAAATGATTGAGTATCTTCCAATAAAAGATATTGTGGTAGTAACAAACGGTCTAATGCATGTTACACCCTTATTAAATAAAGGGATCTCCACATATATCATTGGCGGGTTAACAAAGCCAAAAACAAATGCCATTATCGGGCGAGGGGCATTAGCAAGCCTTGACATCTACCGATTTGATAAAAGCTTTATAGGGGTAAATGGCATTCATCCACAGTTCGGCTTCACTACACCGGATCAAGAGGAAGCAATGGTAAAGCAAAAGGCGATTTCGCTTGCAAGAGAGGCTTATGTTTTGGCGGATAATACGAAATTTACTGAAATCTCATTCGCGAAAATTGCTGAAATCCATGAAGCTTCCGTTATCACAAATGAAATAGAGGATGAAACAGAGAAGCAATACGTAAATAGAACATCAATTAAGGTTGTGACATCATGATTTATACATTAACGTTAAATCCCTCTATTGACTATATTGTCCAGTTGGAACGCTTTCACGTAGGAGAGTTAAATCGTACAGTAAATGAAACTAAGTTTCCGGGTGGTAAAGGAATTAATGTATCAAGGGTTTTAAACCAGTTTGGAACTAATAGTAAAGCACTTGGATTTGTTGGAGGCTTTACGGGAACATATGTTGAACAATTCCTTCAAAACGAACAAATTGATACAGATTTCGTCCAGGTCGAGGAGGATACTCGGATAAATATAAAACTAAAAACGGGCAAGGAGTCAGAAATCAATGCAAACGGCCCCAAAATTGCTGAACACCATTTCATTCTCCTAAAAGAAAAAATACACCAGTTAGGTCCAGAGGACTTACTTGTGCTTGCGGGCAGTATTCCTGCAACATTACCGGCAACAACCTATGAGGAACTAGTTTTAATCTGCCGTGAATGTGGAGCTAATTTTGTTGTTGATGCAGAAGGTGAGCTGCTCAAAAAAGTTCTTCCCTACGAACCGTTTTTAATCAAACCAAATCATCATGAGCTGGGGGAACTATTTGAAACAACTATTTCTAGTGTTGAGGAAGTAATTCCATATGGTAAAAAGCTCATAGAAATGGGTGCTAAAAATGTTATTGTCTCTCTTGCGGACAAAGGGGCAGTATTAATAAACGAAAACACTTCCTTAATGGCAAAGGTTCCAAAGGGTGAGGTTAAAAACTCAGTTGGAGCAGGTGATTCCATGGTGGCAGGTTTCCTAGCTGCCTATAAAAAAACGTTAAATATCGAAGAAGCCTTTCGTTATAGCGTGGCCGCCGGCAGTGCCACTGCATTCTCACTTGGTCTTTGTACAAAAGAAAGAGTAGAAGAACTTTTACCTCAAGTTAAATTAAAGGAATTATTTTAAGGGAGAGAAAGTCATGAAAATTACTGAATTGTTAACTGAGGATACAATTCTTTTAAATATAGAAGGCAATCAAAAAGAAGATACGATTGATCAACTTGTTGATGTATTATTTCACGCAGATAAGATATCTGATAGCGGGGAATTTAAAGCAGCTATTCTTAAACGTGAAGAGCAAAGTACAACAGGCATTGGGGATGGGATCGCGATTCCTCATGCGAAAACAAAAGCGGTTAAGGAAGCAGCAATTGTTTTTGGGAAATCATCAGCCGGTGTTAACTACGAATCATTAGACGGGAAACCAGCTCATTTATTCTTTATGATTGCAGCACCAGATGGGGCTAATAATACACATTTAGAAGCTTTGGCCCGGTTGTCAGGATTATTGATGATAGTGGAGGTACGATACGAGCTTTTAATGGCAGCGACGAAGGAAGAAATTATTACGATTATTAATCGCTTTGACAAAGAAGATGAAGAAGCACCAGTCATAGAAAATAAGAAGCATACCGTTGTAGCTGTTACAGGTTGTCCTACAGGCATCGCCCACACTTACATGGCGGCAGATTCACTTAAAGCAAAGGCGAAAGAAATGGGTGTGGACATTAAGGTTGAAACCAATGGTTCAGGCGGAGCAAAAAATGTTTTAACAAAAGATGAAATTGAAAATGCGACAGCTGTTATCGTTGCGGCAGATATCAATATTGAAATGGAACGTTTTAAGGGGAAACACGTTATTCAAGCGGCTGTTGCCGAGGGAATTCGCCGTCCTGAGCAACTGATTGATAAAGCCATAAAACAGGATGCCCCTGTTTATAACGGAAATGGAAGTAAAAGCGCACAAGAGTCAGACCAAAAAGGCGCACGTACAGGCTTTTATAAACATTTAATGAATGGTGTATCCAACATGCTCCCATTCGTTGTTGGCGGCGGTATTTTAATCGCCATTAGCTTTATGTTCGGCTATAACTCTGCAAACCCTGAAGATCCATCCTACAATCCGATTGCCGCTGTAATCAAAGCAATTGGTGGTGATAATGCATTTGCACTTATAGTCCCTGTCCTTGCCGGATTTATTGCCCTCAGCATTGCTGACCGTCCAGGTTTCGCTCCAGGGATGGTTGGCGGGATGATGGCCGCAAGCGGCGGTGCAGGCTTCCTGGGCGGGTTGGTTGCCGGTTTCCTTGCCGGTTACATTGTACTTCTGTTAAAGAAAGTATTTGCAGGACTTCCACGCTCACTTGAGGGTATTAAAAGTATTTTACTTTATCCACTTTTAGGAATTGCCATAACGGGATTTTTGATGCATTATGTTATTAACAATCCGGCAGCATGGATAAATAAGGAAATTGCGGATTGGTTAACAGGTCTTGGAACAGGTAATGCGGTGTTATTAGGTATTGTACTTGGACTTATGATGTCCTTTGATATGGGTGGCCCTATTAACAAGGCAGCCTATGTTTTTGGAACAGGTTTGTTAGCAAGTGGTGTGTATGCTCCAATGGCAGCCATTATGGCAGCAGGAATGGTGCCGCCGCTAGCGATTGCTATTGCGACTACAGTGTTTAAGAATAAGTTTAACGAGCAGGATAAAGATGCAGGAAAAGCTTGTTATGTCATGGGATTATCATTCATAACAGAAGGTGCAATACCATTTGCGGCAGCAGACCCACTCCGTGTCATTCCATCTGTTATGGCTGGTTCAGCCATCGCAGGAGCTTTGTCAATGGCATTCGGGATTGGCCTCCGGGCACCGCATGGAGGAATCTTCGTTGTACCATTGGTTGAGGGTGGAGCATTAATGTACGCTTTGGCAATTATCATTGGTTCAGTTGTTTCAGCATTATTAATCGGTTTCCTTAAGAAACCTGTAAAATCCGTATAAAACATAACAAAAAAAGCGCTGAGGGATTTTTGCCTCAGCACTTTTTTTAAGTTTCTGCTTGTGGCTTGATCGAAATGAATGCCACAATAGCTGCAACAACACTAAGGCTGCTCAGTAATATAAATATCCAATGATTGGAATATTTCATTAACACAGCAATAATCGGAGGACCTGCAGCGACTCCGATGAATCTCATTGAACTGTAGACTGATGTAATGGTGCCCCGTTCTTTCTTCTCAATTCCTTCGGTAATTAAGGCATCCAAACATGGGAGGCCTAAACCTATTCCAATCCCGCTAATTAGAAACATGGCAATCATATACCATAGTTTAATGGAAAACCATAATGCCGCAATGGATAATGCTGCTGCCACTATTCCGCCAAAAGTTAACCATTTCATAAGCACTTTATTTTTCTTAATTACTTTTCCGCTTATAAAGGACGATAAACATAGTGCACCCAGCGGTAGGGCTAAAAAGAATCCTTTTTTGATATCTTTTATGCCATATTCTTTTTCAAATATTTCCGAAAGATAAAACAATATGCCAAACAGGACTAGCATGAGAATGCCGCCAATAAAAAAGATGGCATACAGCCAACGGCCTTTTTCAGTAAAGGTTCGCTTTACATTCACAAAAAAATCTTTAAATGGTATTGGTTCCTCAGTGGTTTTGGGACACTTTACCAGAAAGACCATCATAATAACAGAAATGGCACAAAATATCGGAAAGGAGAAAAAGGGTAAAAACCAGATGAATCCGGCTAAAAAAGCCCCTAAAATTGGGCTTAATACTTTTCCGAAAGTATTGGATGTTTCAATCAAGCCTAAACAACTACTAACGTCATCATCGTTTTTAAACATGTCCCCAACAAGTGGCATGACAATAGGTGCTGCCCCTGCTGCGCCAACCCCTTGGAGAGCACGGCCAGTTAAAATAAGCCAATAGGCATCATCCAGCTTCCATGCGGCCCATCCAGAGACAATTCCGCCAATTCCGGCAATGATAAGGCTTGGAATAATCACCTTTTTTCTGCCGATATGATCTGATAAATAACCTGCCACGGGAATTAAAAAAATCGCAACGATCGAATAAACGGTAATAATCATACTTGTTTGAAAGGAGGAGACCGATAATTTTTTTTCCATTGATGGCAAAACAGGAATCAACATCGAATTGCCTAACGTCATGACCAAGGGAATGGAAGACAGCGAGAATATTGCCCACTTTTGCTTTGATACCTCATTCGATCGCTTATGACCCGCTGCAGACTGTTTCTTTTTTGCAGACTGTGGATGTTGGCTTAATTGTTCAATATGTTCCATGAATCTTCAATCCCGCCTTCATTTATGCTGTCGAGCGGAAGCCCATCGCTGCTTTCGCTTTATTTATTCGCTACTGTTACTATTCGCTTGTTCGCTTGAAAATAACAAAGTATAAGGTATCCTTTAAATGGAAGCAGGAAAATTACTCGCTGATTAAAGAAACTGTAAGCTATCATTAGATTTCGAATTTTAGGGAAATAAATACTTGACATGAATGAAAAAGTTGTTTAGGATTAAAATCAATAAATAAATCGTATTGGGCATTGACGAAGAGTAGTAACTTTTACGGATTCTTTAGAGAGCTGATGGATGGTGCAAATCAGTGTAGACGTAAAAGTGAATGGACTTCCGAGCCTCCAAACTGAACCTTCCTAAACGGAATAGTAGGCTTTGGCGAAGATCTCATCGTTACAAGAGACAGATATTAAAAGCTATTTGCTTCGATATCGGTAAAGTGAGCTGATTTTTAGCTAATGAAGGTGGCACCACGGGTCTTCCGTCCTTTTTGGATGGAGGGCCCTTTTTGTTTTTAAAAAAATTAATACAATAAATCGTTGAGCAAGAGTAGTAAACAGATTTGATTCTTTCCAGAGAGTCGGGGCAGGTGGGAGCCGATAAGAATGGATTTGTGGAATGGACTTGCGAGAGGGATCTTGAACCTGTAATAGGGAGTAGGGATGCACGGAGTTCCACCGTTAAAAGGATAGGATATCGAACAAAACCAGTTCTGTATCTGAAAGAGGAAGCCGATTTTTTTCGGCTTCAAATGGAGGTGGCACCACGATCAGAGAATCGTCCTCTATATGCGTAATTTGTTTGCGCATATAGAGGACGATTTTTTTTTATTTAGAAAGGAGTCAAACATGAAAACAAAAGTTGACTATATCATGCAAGAAATTAAAGGAGATACATTGACCCCCATCTCCATTTTGACAAAGATTAGCGGAAACAAAAAATTCCTATTAGAAAGTTCTCATAAGTACAATGACTCGGGCCGTTATTCTTTCATCGGTGCAGATCCTGCCTTTGAACTTATCTCCAGAGGGAATCTGAATGAACTGGTAAATCGAGATGGTGAAAAGAAGCTGTTGAAAGGAAACCCTTTAGAGGTCATGAAGGAGCTTTTGCCGGCAAGGTGCTTTGAAGATCCTGTTTTTCCCTTCATAGGGGGTGCTATCGGATATGTTGGCTACGACATCATCAGACAGTTTGAAATCATTGGAGAGGAATATCCCAACGGCTTAGATATGCCTGATGTGCACTTAATGTTTTATGAAGAGGTAATTGTGTTTGATCATCTTGAAGAGAAAGTAATGATTTGCGGGATGCAACTTTCGGAAACGAGCAATGAAAAAGCAATTGAAAAACGGGTAATGCAAAGGATTGAAGAACTGAAACAACCTGATTATTACCATGAAGAGGAGCCTCTTTATTTTTCCGGTTTTGAAGCAGAAACGACGAAAGAAGAGTTTATAAAAAATGTTGAAATAGCAAAGGAGCATATCATTAAGGGTGATATTTTTCAAGTGGTGCTCTCAAGACGGATGAAATCTACATTTCAAGGAACGCCTTTGTCACTTTATCGAAGGCATCGAAGCCATAATCCAACCCCGTATATGTTCTATCTCGATTTTGAAGGATATACAGTAATCGGTTCATCCCCGGAAAGCTTGATAAAAACGAGAGATAATACGGTGATTTCAAATCCCATTGCCGGTACAAAACGGAGGGGGAAAACCAGTAATGAAGATCAGCTGATTGAAAGGGAACTGGTGAATGATGAAAAGGAACTGGCAGAGCATCGCATGCTTGTTGATCTTGGGAGGAATGATCTTGGGAAGGTTTGCGAATTTGGTTCAGTACAAATAGAGAAGTATATGGTGGTAGAGAAATTCCGTCATGTGATGCATCTAGTGTCAGAAATTAGCGGAAAGCTTCATTCTGAAAAGACAGCACTAGATGCCCTTGCCTCCTGCCTTCCAGCTGGAACGGTTTCAGGGGCGCCAAAGGTGAGGGCGATGGAGATTATCAATTCTCTCGAAAAATCAAAACGCGGTCTCTATTCGGGGGCAGTTGGATATGTATCGGCAAATGGAAATATGGATTTCGCCCTTGCTATTCGAACGATGATTATAAAAGATGGAACAGCATATATTCAGGCAGGTGCAGGAATTGTCCACGATTCTAATCCTGAGTCAGAGTATGAAGAAACACTAAATAAATTAAAATCCTTTCTGGAGGGTGGGCGATGATATTACTGATTGATAATTTTGACTCATTTACATTTAATCTATATCAATATTTAGGTGAATTAGGAGAAAAGGTAATCGTTTATCGAAACAATCAGCTGAATATGGAACAAATCAAAAAAATGGGCCCTAAAGCCATTATCCTCTCACCTGGGCCGGGAAGACCGGAAGATGCAGGTATATGCATGGAATTGATTCAAACCTTTTACAAGGAGATCCCAATATTAGGCATTTGTCTCGGTCATCAGGCCATTGGTGCTGCCTTCGGAAGTGATATAAGGAGGGCATATTTTATAAAACATGGAAAAACATCGTTTATCACACATCAATGTAATGGATTGTTTTCTAACCTTGCCTCCCCATTAGAGGTGATGCGATACCATTCCTTGTCAATTGAAAAAAGCAGTATGGAGCCACAGTTACAAGTCACCGCCTATTCAAACGATGATAATGAAGTGATGGCGATTAAACATCAAAATTATCCGGTTTATGGATTGCAATTTCATCCGGAATCAATTGGAACCCCTGCAGGGAAACAAATTTTGAAAAACTTTATACTTGAAATAGAAAGGGAGAGGACAAATGAAGAATTATTTACTCCAGTTGGCTGAAAAACAATCGTTTTCTGAAAAGCAAATGAAAGAAGCAGTAGATTTTATCTTAGGTGAAGAAGTTTCCGAATCAGAAATTGCTGCCTTTATCATGGGATTAAAATCAAAAGGTGAAACAGTGGAAGAAATTGCCGGAATAGTGAAGGCGTTGAAGGATAATACAATGACATTTAATCGGAAATTTCCGAATGTTCTAGATAATTGTGGGACAGGTGGAGATGGTTCATCAAGCTTTAATGTCAGTACTACTTCAGCTTTTGTTATTGCTGGTGCAGGGATTCCAGTAGCAAAGCATGGAAATAGGAGTATCTCGAGTAAAACGGGAAGTGCAGATGTGCTTGAGCATTTGGGGATTAATTTAAATTTATCAGCTGAAAGAACAGAGGAAATTCTTCAGGATATCGGTATAGCCTTTTTATTCGCACCACATGTTCATCCAAAATTGAAAAAGGTGATGGCTGTCCGCAAACAATTGAAGATACCAACGATTTTTAATTTTATCGGTCCTTTAACTAACCCAATCGACTTGGATTATCAATTACTGGGTGTTTATCGAAGGGATTTATTGAATGTGTTTGCAGAAGTTCTGCTAAAGCTTGGCCGTAAAAGGGCAGTTGTGATTAATGGAGCAGGCTTTATGGACGAAGCCTCCCTTCAAGGGGAAAATTTCTATACTCTTTTAGAGGATGGAAATATTACAAATCATTCATTTTACCCAGAAGAAATGAACCTCACACGATATGATAACAACTGTATTAAGGGCGGGGATTCAAAAGAAAATGGTGAAATCCTCGTTAAAGTATTAAAAGGGGAACAAGGAGCCCATCGGGATACGGTTGTACTCAATGCAGGAATCGGAATTTTTACGGCAGGGAAGGCGGATTCCATAAAAGATGGAATTGAAATAGCAAAAGAAATCATTGATACAGGTGAAGCATACGAAAAATTAACAGTGCTCATTGAAAAATCACGAGCTGGCAGGAGAGAGGCGATATAAATGGAAACAATCCTTGAACGAATCATTGAACAGAAGAAGAAAGAGGTTATTCTTCTTCAAGAAGGTAAACAAAGGATCCCACAAACAGCATATCGAAAAAGGTCTTTTATTCAGAAGCTGCAAGACGCAAATGAACTATCAGTTATAGCTGAATTTAAACGCGCTTCTCCGTCAAAAGGGCTCATCAACAACGGCGTGGAACCTGCCCGGCAGGCTTCCATTTACGAAGAATATGGTGCTTCGGCCATTTCGGTTTTAACCGATCAAAGCTTTTTTAAAGGATCATTTTCTGATTTACAAAAAGTCCGTGAGACAGTGGATCTGCCTTTACTTTGTAAAGACTTCATTATCGATCCGTTGCAAATTGATTTAGCTGCAGCAAATGGAGCCGATCTGATTTTGTTAATTGTAGCGGCACTGGATGAAAAACGATTAAGTGAGCTATTCCAATATGCGAAAGCGAAAGACTTGGAGGTTTTGGTAGAGGTTCATAATCAGGAGGAACTTGAAAAGGCACTAAAAACAAAGGCAATGTTAATTGGCGTCAATAATCGTGATTTAAAGACCTTCCAAGTATCACTAGATGTAACCGAAACATTAGCATCTACAGTAAAAAAATCTGGTGCCTATCTGATTAGTGAGAGCGGCATCCATCATAAACAGGATGCTGAGCGAGTTAGAAATGCCGGTGCAAATGGAATTTTAGTAGGAGAAGCCTTTATGACTAGTCCTGATGTAAAAAAGGCATTTTTTGATCTTCGCTTGCCACTTCAAGAGGGGGCAAAATAATGAATGTGAAAATTTGTGGAATTACCGACGTTAATTCAGCGGTTGCTGCGGCCGAATTTGGCGCAGATGCCATCGGGTTTGTGTTTGCTGAAAGTAAGCGAAAGGTTTCTCCCGTAATAGTAAAAGAAATCATTTCTTGTTTACCGCCTAAAGTGTTTAAAGTGGGAGTATTTGTAAATGAATCAAGGGATGAAATTGAAAGGATTGCCTCGATTGCCGGATTAACACATATCCAATTACACGGTGACGAACCCGCTTCATTTAGTGAGTCGCTTTCATTACCTGTTATAAAAGCAATAAGCTTTCAAGGGAATGATGGTTTAGCGGATTTTAATCGATTTCCATCTGAGTATATTTTACTCGATGGACCAAAGGGAAAATACCGAGGGGGAAATGGTACAGCATTTGATTGGAATGAGGTAAATACAGCACTTTTAGAACGGAAAAAAGTCATTCTAGCAGGTGGTCTACATGTGAACAATGTGGAACAGGCAATAAAAATAATTAAACCTTTCATGGTGGACGTAAGCTCTGGTGTTGAAACCAATGGAGTTAAGGATCTAGAAAAAATAAAAGAATTTATTGAAAAGGTGAAAAAATTAGGGGGAATCGAAAATGAGCACTTATACACTACCAAATGAGAGAGGTCATTTCGGCATTTTTGGGGGAAGATTTGTTCCTGAAACGTTAATGAAGGCCGTTATTGAGTTAAATGAAGCATATAATACAGCCAAAAAGGATCCTTCCTTTCAAGCGGAGATTGCAAGATTGTTAAAAGACTATGTTGGGAGAGAGACCCCTTTATATTTTGCGGAAAATCTGACGAAACATGCCGGCGGGGCAAACATTTTTCTGAAAAGAGAAGATTTAAACCATACCGGTGCCCATAAAATCAATAATGCAATTGGTCAGGCATTGCTTGCGGTTAGGATGGGGAAGCGAAGAATCGTTGCCGAAACCGGTGCAGGTCAGCATGGCGTTGCAACTGCAACCGTTTGTGCCTTATTAAATCTAGATTGCATCATATTTATGGGCGAGGAAGACATCAAACGGCAGGCATTAAATGTATTTCGAATGGAATTACTCGGCGCTAAAGTTGTTGGAGTGACGTCAGGGAGTGCTACATTAAAAGATGCGGTTAACGAAGCACTACGATACTGGGTTGCGAATGTGGATGATACCCACTATCTATTAGGCTCTGTCATGGGTCCACATCCTTTTCCTGTTATGGTAAGAGACTTTCAAAGTGTGATTGGCAAGGAAACAAGGAAACAATTTCTATTGATGGAAGGCTGCCTCCCAGACGCTGTTGTTGCTTGTATCGGCGGCGGGAGCAATGCGATGGGGATGTTTTACCCGTTTATTGAGGATGAAGAAGTTCAATTACATGGGGTTGAAGCGGCTGGTGCTGGAGTCGATACCGATTTTCATGCTGCCTCCTTAACAAAAGGTAGGCCAGGAGTTTTACATGGCGCCTTAATGTATTTATTGCAAAGTGAAGATGGTCAAATTCAAGAGGCCCATTCCATTTCCGCGGGACTTGATTATCCCGGTGTTGGACCGGAACATAGCCATTTAAAAGATAGTGGAAGAGCAAACTATTTTTCGATTACGGATGATGAAGCCTTGGATGCTTTTCAACTTTTATCAAAGCTCGAAGGAATCATTCCAGCACTTGAAAGTGCCCATGCTGTTGCATATGCGATTAAACTGGCAGCTAGATTGAAAAATTCAGAAAATATCGTTGTTTGTTTATCCGGACGTGGTGATAAGGATGTAGATACTGTTAAAGCAAGGTTTGAGGGGAGGAATAAAAAATGAATCGGATTGAAAAAAGCTTTACAATATTAAAAGAAAATAACAAGAAGGCCTTTATTCCTTACATAATGGCAGGGGATGGAGGGTTAGAGGGTTTGGTTGACCAGCTGTCATTGCTTGAAAGGTTTGGTGCAACCGCTATTGAGATCGGTGTTCCATTTTCTGACCCCGTTGCTGACGGACCTACCATTCAACGGGCAGGACTTAGAGCTCTCGAAAATGGTACGACATTAAGAGGGATCATTGCAGAACTGGAAAAGGCAAGGGAGATTATTTCTATTCCAATCATCCTCATGACCTATTTAAATCCTATTTATTCTTATGGAATAGAAGAATTTGTTCGGGATATTCGAAAAGTTGGGGTAGATGGCTGTATTATTCCCGATCTCCCGATTGAGGAGGAAGATATCATTACGTCACAGCTCGAGGAAGCACAGGTGGAACTCATTCGCCTCGTTACACTTACAACACCTCTTGAGCGAATCAGAACAATCTCGAGTAAAGGGAGAGGATTTTTATACACTGTTACTGTTAAAGGGATTACAGGGGCGAGAAATGAATACGATGCTAATTTACATCAATTTTTAAAAACGGTAAAAGAGGTAAGCTCTATTCCTGTAATGGCTGGATTCGGTATTTCAACAAAAGATCAAATTACGGATTTAACAAAGCACTGTGACGGGGTCATTGTTGGCAGTAAAATTGTTGATTTATTTGAGCAGAATCGTCTTAGAGAAATGGAAGAATTAATGTCTAGTTTCAAGCAGGAAACAAAAATGGTTTAATGGTAAAAGTCTACTTCAACCTATTGGAGTAGACTTTTTAGTGTTAAATGATGACAACGATTTTCATTTTCTTGATATAAACGGTTAACTTCTTTATAATATGTATATACTTATCATGTAAAAAAACGCATGAACCTAGTTTTTCCATTGTGAATTAACTTTGTATGAAACTTCCATTAGTGGAAGTTTTGTTTGTTTTTTATAGATATTTATTCTTCAAGGATTCGATTATTTTTTCTAGGGGCGTAGTAATATGAAGGAAATAACTGTTGAAGAACTTTTTAAATTAAAGGAATCAATTATCATTGATATACGCTCACCAATTGAGTTTAAGGACGGTGCTATTCCAGGAGCGATCAATGTTCCTTTATTTTCAGATGAAGAGCGTCAAGTAATTGGAACGATTTATAAACACGAAGGGCAGGCGGCAGCGAAGTGGAAAGCGATGGAATTTGTTTCTCCAAAAATTCCTGTTCTTCTGAAGACAATAAAATCCTATCATACGGATGGAGAGTTAGTCATCCACTGTTGGCGCGGCGGGATGCGCAGTAAAGCGGTAGTCACCTTTTTAGAATTTGCCGGTATTTACGCATGGCGTTTACTTGGTGGGTATAAGGCATATCGTCATCATATCCTTGAAAAAATTCCAACTAATATACCTAATCATGCGGTTGTCCTTCATGGGATGACAGGTGTTGGCAAAACAGAGGTTTTGAAGGTTTTGGAAAAGAAGGGCTATCCAGTCCTTGACCTTGAAGAAATGGCAGGACATCGGGGGTCAATTTTTGGAACGATTGGACTTGGTGAAGGTCATAACCAAAAGAGCTTTGATTCCTTTTTATTTAAGGGATTGCAGGAAATACGGGGAAGTGATTATTTTCTTGTTGAGGCAGAAAGCAAACGAATTGGCAAAGCGGTTCAGCCTGAAGAATTGATGGATGTTAAATTTAAAGGGATTAATATTTATATTCATTCATCACTTGAACAAAGGGTTAAGCAGCTTGTTTCTGAATATGTGCTTCCGTACGAACAGGAACCGTGGTATTATGAAAAAATCTCTTTGGGAATTGAAAAGGTTCTAAAACGTGTGAAAGATTTAGCGATTAGAAATAGACTAATGGAATCACTTCATGAAAAAAATTATCGAGAAATGATCCTAATTTTACTCGAACACTATTATGATCCTCGTTATGATCATGCAAGGCAGGAGTATGAAGGAGAGTTTTTTGACATTTATGCAGAAAATCCTCTTGACGCAGCAGCAAAGATTGCCGCCAAACTTGATGATCTTTCTCTCTTACCAATATTATCAGTCAATAAATATTAATTGATTTCATGTGAAATAAAGATGTCAAAAGGGTATACCCTTTATGGACATCTTTTTTTTTTTGATTTACATCAATTTCAGGTTCGTTTTATTGTGAAATGATAATAGTAATAAAGATGGTTTACAGAAACATACGGTTTAAGGGGGTTCGATGAATGAAAAGAAAAAGTATAGAAAAAGGAGACTTTCTAAATGATTTTTCAGGTCCCAATCTTGGGTATTTGATTGATCAATTCGAAAGGTATAAACTGGAGCCATTATCGGTTGAAGAAGAAATGAGAGTGCTTTTTGAGGAAATGAATGAAGCCGACTTTTCCGATTTCTCAAAAACCGCTCCAACAGTTTCAGAACCTGATTTTGCCCAGCAGAAAAAAATGATATCGGCAGTAAAACTTGCTGATAATATTCGTACCTATGGTCATCTTGCAGCCAAGATTTATCCACTTGGAAATCATAAACTAGATCAAACCCATTTTGAACTAGGGAAATATGGACTAAATGAAAAGGATTTAGAAAGGTTACCAGCTGAAATTCTTAGTTCAAATAGTGCTTTGGCGATGAAAACGGCTTTAGAAGCCTATCGATTTTTAAAAGAAGTTTACACGCAATCCATTGCCTATGAGCTGGATCATGTTCATGCTGTGGAAGAGAAAAATTGGTTGATTGAGAAAATTGAAGCTAACAGAAATAAAACTTCGATAACCGAGATTAAAAGGGTAAAAACATTAAAACGTCTGTATGAAGTAGAAGAATTTGAAAGATTTCTTCATAAAACGTTTGTGGGTCAAAAGCGTTTTTCGATTGAAGGACTTGACATGATGGTGCCAATTATCGATGAAATTATTTCTGATGCCGTTCTTAATGGTGCAGAATATTTAAATATTGGGATGGCACACAGGGGTAGATTAAATGTCCTTGCCCATGTGCTTGGAAAACCATATGAAATGATTTTTGCGGAGTTTCAGCATGCACCTAATAAAGAACTTGTGCCTTCAGAGGGTTCCATTGGAATTAATTTTGGCTGGACCGGAGATGTCAAATACCATCTTGGCTTAAATAGACAGCTCACAGGTGAAAATGCAGTAAATGCAAAGGTTTCGCTGGCCAATAATCCAAGCCATCTTGAATATGTTGGGGCTGTTGTTGAAGGATTTACAAGGGCTGTCCAAGATGAAAGGAATAATCCTGGTTATCCTGTAGAAAACAATAAATCAGCGCTTGCCATATTAATTCATGGTGATGCGGCATTTCCCGGTGAAGGAATTGTGCCCGAAACACTCAATTTAAGCCGCTTAAAGGGATATCGAACAGGTGGAACCATTCATATAATTGCGAACAATACAATAGGGTTTACGACAGAATCAGAAGATTCTAGATCCACTCGATATGCCAGTGATTTGGCAAAAGGGTTTGAGATTCCCATTATACATGTTAATGCAGATGACCCTGATGCCTGTCTGCAAGCTGCCTCTTTAGCGGCTGAATATCGAGCTGTTTTTCAAAAGGATTTCCTCATTGATTTAGTTGGATACCGAAGATTCGGCCATAATGAGATGGATGAGCCCATGTCGACGGGTCCGCAAATGTATACAATCATTCAGCAGCATGCAACAGTTAAAGAAATTTACGTGAAAAGTCTGGAAAAGGAAGGGATTGTAAGCGCCGGTGATTTATTGGAGATTGAAAAGGAAATCCATGAAAAACTTGAGGCTGCAATCCGGAAGGTTTCAATGATATCGAAGGATTCCGAAATTAAGATACCGGAACCTCCAGTATTCAAAAAGGAAGAGGCGTCAGTGATCACGAAAGTGCCTCTAGAAAAGCTTCAAAAAATAAACAAGGAATTACTAGAGTGGCCAAAGGATTTCAACGTGTTTAACAAACTGGAAAAAATCTTAAACAGAAGAGCTGAAGCACTTAATGAAAAGGGAAAAGTGGACTGGGCGTTAGCGGAGACACTCGCGTTTGGAACATTGTTAACCGATGGGACACCAATTCGACTTTCAGGGCAAGACTCTGAGCGAGGTACTTTTGCTCAACGTAATTTGGTGCTCCATGATTACAAAACAGGAGCAACATTTTCTCCTCTTCACCAAATATCAGATGCAAAAGCTTCATTCGCCGTTTATAACAGCCCATTAACAGAAGCAGCAGTAGTGGGTTTTGAATATGGGTACACAGTATTTTCCCCGGAGACATTAGTTATTTGGGAGGCACAATACGGTGACTTTGCAAATGCTGCTCAAGTTATTTTTGATCAGTTTATCGCGGCAGGGATGGCGAAATGGGGACAAAAATCTGGGCTTGTTTTATTGCTTCCACATGGGTATGAAGGGCAAGGACCAGAGCACTCAAGTGGAAGGCTGGAGCGATTTTTACAATCAGCCGCAGAAAAAAACTGGACGATTGCCAACCTGACAAGTGCTGCACAATATTTTCATATTTTGCGGCGTCAGGCAGCAATGCTAACAAAAGAGGAAGTGCGGCCGCTCATTATTATGTCACCCAAAAGCCTATTAAGGAATCCACTCGTAGCTTCAGCAGGTACTGAATTGAGTGAAGGAGAATTTAAACCAATATTGGAACAATTCACAACATCAAGGAATTGCGATAAAGTAGAGCGGATTGTCCTTTGTTCAGGAAAAATAGCGATCGATATTGCGGAGCAAATAAAAGATGAGAGTCAATTTGAATGGCTTCAAGTATTAAGATTAGAGGAAATCTACCCATTTCCAACAAATATTCTTAAAGAAATGTTCCAACAATGTAGAAATGTGAAAGAAATTTTCTGGGTTCAGGAGGAGCCAAAAAATATGGGTGCCTGGAATTTTGTTGAACCACGAATCAACGGAATATCTCCAAATGGAATTAGGGTTGACTATGTGGGCCGCCGCCGCCGCTCTAGCCCTGCTGAAGGAGAGCCAAATGTCCATAAACTCGGTCAAGCTAAAATTCTCAATGCTGTACTAACAAGGGATGAAAAAGGAGGCGTCAAGAATGGCTGAAATAAAAGTGCCAGAATTAGCAGAATCAATTTCGGAGGGTACCATTGCTAAATGGTTAAAGAATATTGGGGATGATGTCGAAAAGGGTGATTACCTTGTTGAATTAGAAACAGATAAGGTGAATATCGAAATCATATCTGATTATTCCGGGAAAATTACCGAACAGAAATTCTCAGAAGGGGATATTGTTAGGGTTGGTGAGACGATCGCTGTAGTAGATGAGAGCGGAAAAAATACCATGCCTGCAGCAGAAAATAAACAAGAAAAACCATTACCTGAAACGAAAGAATTGGAACCTAAAGCAAATTCCGATGAAATAGCTGATTCCGTTCAAAAGGTGGATAAAAGCAGCCAAAGACCAATCGCATCGCCTGCTGCCCGCAGGCTAGCTCGTGAAAAAGGGGTAGATCTAAATGAAATACCTGCTGTGGATCCACTCGGAAGAATCCGAAAACAGGATGTAGCATCTTTTCAGCAAGAGAATAAAAATACCCAAGAATCCCGTCCTAGAAACGAAACTATTCCTGTGAATAGCGATGAATCTAAACCAATTATTTATGAGCGGATGTCCAGACGCCGGCAAACGATCGCTAAACGCCTTGTCGAAGTCCAGCAAACCGCCGCAATGCTTACAACCTTTAATGAAATTGATTTAACCGCGGTAATGGATCTTAGAAAACGAAGAAAGGACAAATTTTTCGAAGACCATGATGTTCGTCTTGGTTTTATGTCCTTTTTTACAAAAGCAGCAGTGGCAGCATTAAAGAAATTCCCGTATTTAAATGCTGAAATTCAGGGTGATCAACTGCTGATCAAAAAATTCTACGATATTGGGATTGCCGTCGCAGCAGAAGAAGGGCTGGTAGTCCCAGTTGTAAGAGATGCAAACCGAAAATCCTTTGCGGAAATTGAAATGGATATTATAAAGCTTGCAGAAAAAGCAAAAACAAATAAATTGGCATTAAAGGACTTACAAGGAGGAACCTTTACAATCACAAACGGGGGTGTGTTTGGGTCTTTACTATCGACACCAATATTAAATGGCCCGCAGGTTGCCATTCTTGGAATGCACAAAATTCAACTTAGACCAGTAGCGATTGATAAAGAAAGAATGGAAAACCGTCCAATGATGTATGTGGCCCTTTCCTATGACCACCGAATTGTCGATGGGAAGGAGGCAGTTAGTTTTCTAAGTAAAATAAAAGAATTGCTTGAGGATCCAGAAAACCTGCTTCTTGAAGGATAAGAGCGGCAGCTGCTTGAAGCCCGAAAATTAATAATTCTTATAATAAGAAAAACCGCTGAACTTTTCTCAGCGGTTTCTTAATGATCTTTTCCTAGGTACGATTCTTAAACGGCCTTAATCCACGACGCGTGATTTCATCTTTTAAAATCTTAATCCATTCCTTTTCCTTTCCAGTCTTTAATGCATCCCGATACGAAACAACCAACTGCTCGTTACTCATAATTTTCAATTTGAGAATGACCTCCTTGGAAAATGGATTAAATATTCAGTTTTTACTATTGTAATGGTTTTCAAAGATTTTGAGAACCCTTATTTAACATATTTAAAAAAAGGTTCACAAATCGTTGTTATAAGTTATATTTTATGAATATTGAATATTCACATAAATGTGATAACATATTTTTGTAAGTGTTTAAACTTATTTATATTTCTTGTATCTAAGGGGGATAAGGAATGTCGTCATTATTAAATATTACCATTGGAAAGCTTTTGGAAGAAAAAGCTGAATTAAACCCAAAGCATCCTGCTGTTATTTATTCAGACCGAAACATTCGATGGACGTATCGTGAATTTGATGATATTTGCCGAAAGGCTGCTAAAGGTTTTATGAAGCTTGGTATTGACAAAGGAGAACAACTCGCTGCTTGGTCGACTAACACCCCTGAATGGCTGATTACCCAATTTGCTACGGGTAAAATGGGTGCAGTTCTCGTAACAGTTAACACAAATTATCGTACTGCCGAACTTGAATATCTTTTAAAACAATCTGACGCAACTACGATTATTTTAATGGATACCTGGAAGGATGCCTCTTATATTGATATGATTTATGAAATTGTGCCAGAATTAAAGACATCGGAACCTGGAATGCTGAAAAGCAGCCGGCTGCCATTTCTAAAAAATATCATTGTCCTAGGTGATAAAAGGTATCCCGGAACATTTTCTTGGGACGACATTGTAAAGCTTGGAGAAACAGTTTCGGATGAGAAATTAAATGAGCGAATGGATTCCCTCGAACCAAATGATGTCATCAATATGCAGTATACCTCCGGGACAACTGGTTTCCCAAAAGGGGTCATGCTCACTCATAACAATATCGTAAATAATGGCTTTAATATAGCGGGCTGTATGAAGCTGACAACGGCTGACAGGCTTTGTATTCCTGTTCCGTTTTTTCATTGCTTTGGATGTGTCCTTGGAACGATGGCGTGTGTCTCAGTTGGGGCTACAATGGTTCCGGTGCAGGAATTCAATCCGAAAAGAGCATTAAAAACTGTTCAGGATGAAAAATGTACAGGGCTTCATGGTGTTCCAACGATGTTTATTGCCGAATTAAATGATCCCGATTTTGAAAAATATGACCTTTCAACGTTACGAACAGGAATCATGGCAGGGTCAAATTGTCCAATTGAGGTCATGAAGGCAGTCATCGAGAAAATGGGGGCTACAGAAATAACGATTGCTTATGGTCAAACAGAATCGTCACCAGTTATCACGCAAACTAGGACAGATGACCCGATTGAGTTACGAGTTGAAACAGTAGGAAAGGCACTGCCAAACGTGGAAGTGAAAATTGTAGAACCCGGAACAGATATAGAAGTCGCTCGGGGTGTGCAGGGGGAGCTTTGTACACGAGGATACCATGTAATGAAAGGATATTATAAAAATACGCTGGCCACAAGCGAGGCCATTGATGCAAAAGGGTGGCTGCATACAGGTGATTTAGCGATAATGGATGAAAACGGGTATTGCAAAGTCACCGGCCGGTTAAAAGATATGATTATTCGAGGCGGAGAAAATATATATCCTCGTGAACTCGAAGAATTTCTCTACTCCCATCCGAAA
Source organism: Neobacillus sp. NPDC097160 (assembly GCF_044762155.1). Lineage (NCBI taxonomy): Bacteria > Bacillati > Bacillota > Bacilli > Caryophanales > Bacillaceae > Neobacillus > Neobacillus sp. NPDC097160. Next base: position 352,605 of record NZ_JBIWDU010000003.1, read on the forward strand.
ATTCTTGATATCCAGGTAATTGGAATCCCGGACCAAGTATACGGGGAGGAAGTAATGGCGTGGATTATCTTAAAAGAAGGAGAAACGGCTGATGCCGATGAGATTAGGGAATTTTGCACAGGGAAAATTTCCAAACATAAGATTCCCCGTTACATTGAATTTACTGATGCCTATCCCATGACTGCGTCAGGAAAAATACAAAAATTTCGTCTAAGAGAAAAAGCGTTAAAGTTGGTTAAAAATTAATCATTACTTCAACTGAGGAAGCCGATAGATATTGTTGCATAACACTAGCGGTATTGATTATACTAGAACATGGATAATACCGAAAGGAACGGTGGCAGCAATGATTCACTTAACATGGCGGGAACGTGCAACAGTAAAAAAAGTAAAATGCATTCATACAGATGCGAAAAAATTCCTTGTAAATAATGCCTTAACAGTCGGGAACATTTATGATGTAAAAAACGAAACAGATGAGTTTTATTACATAATTGATAATACCGGAAAAGTAGGTGGATTTTACAAGGAATATTTCCAAGCTGTTTAATTCAAAAAGACTTAAAGGGTCAGATCCTATAAAAGGAATCTGACCCTTTGATTTTGACAGGTTCTTTTCAATTAACGAGCATTCGGGAATATTCTTCGAATGGTATCAGAAAACTCATTCATGAAACCGGAAATCGGTCTGCCATTTCGAATATCGCCAGCATAGGTATTCATTCGATCATAGAAATCTGGGTTAACGGATACATAAACATTGTCGATATCGGAGTCGACAGATTTAACGGCTCGAGAAATTTTATTCTCAATAGTTGATGTCAATTCATTACGTGATGAAGGATCCAACTTTGCGGCAACATAGGCGTTATTATCGGTTACTAAGATGTTCGCATGGTCAACTTCAGGTAAGTCAGTAACTTTATCAGCCGCTTTATCAGCAATTCTTATTTTCGATTGATTGTTTCCAATATTATCATTACGTACATTCGTAATATTGTTTCGATTTCGATCAAGTCCTCGGTTGCTTGTATCAACACCTGTGATGGCAGGGCCGCCGTTATTTGGGTTATTATAATTTACTCTAGTTGGTTCCATTGTATTTCGGTTGCGGTAGGCGACGTCATTATTGACATTATTTTTTGCACAACCAGATAAATACAAACTAAATATAAGGGTTCCAATAACAAATAAACTTTTTTTCATGATGCTTATACACTCCTTTAATCTTAGTTGTACAAAAATAGGTTGCCTAAATTAACAAAAAACTATCCAACCAACATTTGGGTTAATAATAAAAATGTTATGATAAAATAAATTCAATTTGAATCATTCATTAGAGGTGTTAAGATTGGTTTACTTTTTTGTTGGATTAGGCGGTATAGCGGGCAGTTTGCTCCGATATTTATTATCAATTTTGGCCGTGCATTTTTGGGGAAATGAATTTCCAATTGGCACACTTTTCATCAATCTTACTGGATCCTTTTTCCTTGGTTGGATGACAACCGCATTGGTGATTCCAAAAAAACTGCATCCTTATTTATTAACAGCACTTACAACAGGTGTAATTGGTTCGTATACGACCTTTTCCACTTTCTGCTACGAAACGGTTCATTTATTCGAAACAAAAGAATACTTATTTGGATTCCTTTATATGTTCATCAGCTTGATTGGCGGGCTTTTTTTTGTTAGGGCAGGGAGGAAAATAAGTGAAAGACAGAAGAAGGAGGAGGTTCTATGAACGAAATCCTGTTGGTTTCAGCCGGCGGTTTTTTGGGAGCTATTAGCCGGTTCGTTGCCAGTAAACAAATTCAGACTTGGAATAAGACGAGTTTCCCTGCAGGAACGTTAGCAGTTAATTTAATTGGATCCTTTTTATTAGGGCTGTTAGTCGGGATGCAAGTAAAGGGAGAGCTGTATGCTTTGTTTGGAATAGGATATATGGGGGCATTTACAACTTTTTCCACAATGATGCTCGAGTCTGAGCAATTAATTCATACTAAAAAGAATAAACTATTTTACAGTTACATGATCATCAGTTACATAATCGGAATAGCGCTTGCTTTTTGCGGTCTGATAATAGGGAAAATGGTATAAAAAAGAAGCATTCATCAAGAAATGCTTCTTTTTATGTTAACCTATTTTTGTTTTACTGGTGTTGTATTTACAGGTTTTGATGATTTATATAATTTGTGGCTAATCATGGTTTGTAAGGTTAAAAATGTCCCACCAACTACCCAATAGAGCGGCAGAGCGGCTGGGGCACTAAAGGAAAACATCACAATCATCAATGGTGACATCAATCCCATGATTTTCATTTGCTGCTGCTGTGCAGTCGGCATATTCGATTGCGAAACTTTAAATTGGAAGTAGTAAACAAGACCCGCGATAATTGTGATAATGATATCAGGATGTCCTAAATTAAACCACAAGAATTGATGGGCTGCAATTTCCTTTGAACCGCGAATGGCATAATAGAAGGCTGTTAAAATTGGCATCTGAATCAGGATTGGTAAACAACCCATATTCAGTGGATTAACACCATGTTTTTGATAAAGACCCATCATTTCTGCTTGAAGCTCTTGCTTCTTCTTAGGGTCCTTTTCAGTCTTCATTTTCTTTTGAATGACATCCATTTCAGGCTTTAAAACATCCATTTTTTCCTTCATCGCCATTTGATTTTTGTATTGTTTTAACATTAACGGCATTAGGACAAGTCTGATAATCAACGTGACGATAATGATCGCTAAACCATAGTTTCCATTGAAAAGTTCAGCTGTTGTATGAATAATGGTCGAGAATGGATGGACAAAGTAAGTTTGAAAAAATCCATGACTATTACCATTATTTGTTTGTGATGAGCACGCCGATAATAATAATGTTGGTAAGATTAAAAGTACTGCTAGCATGATTGAAGAACGTTTCGTTTTCATATTTCCTCCTAAAAATGTTGTCTGAATTGTTTAAGTTAATAGGAAGGAAATCGGTTCTTCAGAATCATCCTGTGAGCATTGTTTTCTACGAATATATTTAACAATTCTTTTCAAAATAATGTCGCCTGTTAGACAGCTTCTTTTGCGGTAAAAAACCACCGGGTGAATAATTTTTGTGTTTGCAGGATCAGATAGGGATCCTAAGAATGAATATTCTACACCCCATGCCCATAAAAATTTTAATGTGATACCTAAGTAAATGCTCACATAAAGTGCGTTTAAGGCATTTATATCTGAAATATCAATAAGCAATTGAAACAAAAATTATCACCTCACTTAAATATCAATGATATGAGTATATAGGAGAAATGGCAAAGAATCAATTTTATCTCTGCTAATATCCCAAATTATGAAGACATTACTAATAGTTTTATATGGTTAAAAAACACTAATTCCAAAATGAAATTAGTGTTTGGCTGTATTATTCCAATGGGCTGTCAGCATTTGATTCGCAAATTCCACTTTATCCTCGGTTGGCGGCTCGACATGTTTTAACGGGTATTCGTGACCAAGCGCTTCCCATTTGTAAACACCTAGTTTGTGGTATGGTAGTATTTCAATCTTTTTCACATTTTCAAGCGTCCCAATGAATTCTCCAAGCGTTTTTAGATCATCAGGATCATCTGTAACCGTTGGCACTAGAACGTGCCGTACCCAAATAGGGACTTTCCGATCGGATATATATTTTGCAAATTCAAGAATGTGATCGTTCGCCATGCCTGTCAGCTTGATATGCTTTTTCCGATTTATATGTTTTAAATCAAGAAGCACGAGGTCGGTAAAGTGCAAAAGTTCATCGAGCTGTTCAATAAAAAGCTTTGAATGGGAGAAACACCCGCCTGATGAATCAATTGTGGTATGGATCCCTTTCTTTTTACATTCCTTGAACAATTCCGTTAGGAAAGGAATTTGTAGTAACGGTTCACCGCCACTCACAGTAATTCCGCCTCCTGAAGCTTGAATGAAAGGAAGATAGCTCAGTAGATCATCCATGATTTCGGAAACGGTCATTTGCTTGCCTGTGCCGATTTCCCATGTATCCGCATTATGGCAAAACTGGCACCGCAATAGGCAGCCTTGAGTAAAAATAACATAGCGTATCCCTGGTCCGTCAACTGTCCCTAATGTTTCGATAGAATGAATATTTCCGTTCATGATGATGATCCCCTTTCATTAATAAGGCAGGAGCCCCTCAGGAAGAGGGGAGCTCCAAAGAATTTATTTAAAGTGATTCATGGAAAGTACGATTAATAACGTCAAGTTGTTGTTCTTTTGTTAGTTTAATAAAGTTTACTGCATATCCAGAAACACGAATCGTTAATTGTGGAAAGAGTTCTGGATGTTCCATCGCATCAATCAGTGTTTCGCGATTAAAGACGTTCACGTTTAGATGGTGTCCTGTTTTCATTGCATAGCCATCCAAGATAGAGACCAAGTTGCGAATTTGGCTTTCTTCTTCTTTTCCAAGTGCTTTTGGTACAATGGAGAAAGTATTTGAAATTCCGTCCATTGCATAGCTATATGGAAGCTTTGCAACAGAAGACAATGAAGCTAATGTTCCTTTAGTATCTCGGCCATGCATAGGGTTGGCACCTGGTGCAAATGGTTCACCGGCACGACGTCCATCAGGTGTGTTACCTGTTTTCTTACCATATACCACGTTTGATGTAATCGTAAGTATTGATAAAGTATGCACTGAGTTACGATAGGTTTGGTGTTTGCGCAGCTTTTTCATAAAGCTTTCGACAATTTCTACAGCTAGACTGTCAACGCGATCATCGTTGTTTCCATATTTAGGGTAGTCACCGTTCACTTCAAAATCAACGGCAATACCGTTTTCATCACGGATTACTTTCACTTCACCATACTTAATGGCACTTAATGAGTCAGCAACAACACTTAAGCCGGCAATTCCTGTTGCCATTGTCCGAAGAATCTCTGTGTCATGTAAAGCCATTTCAATTCGTTCGTAACTGTACTTGTCATGCATGTAGTGGATAATATTCAAGGTGTTAATATAAAGTCCAGCAAGCCAATCCATCATTTTATCGAATTTTTGCATGACTTCATCGTAATTTAATACTTCTGCGGTAATCGGCTGATACTCTGGCCCAACTTGAATTTTTAATTTTTCATCGACACCGCCGTTGATAGAGTAGAGTAATGCTTTAGCAAGGTTGGCACGAGCGCCGAAGAATTGCATTTGTTTACCGATTTCCATCGCAGATACACAGCAAGCAATTCCGTAGTCATCGCCATATTCCGGACGCATGATCTCGTCATTTTCATATTGAATAGAGCTGGTTTTGATTGACATTTTTGCACAATATTTTTTGAAATTCTCAGGCAGCTGTGTTGACCATAAAACAGTTAGGTTTGGCTCTGGAGCTGGGCCTAAATTATCTAATGTATGAAGGAAACGGTAAGAATTCTTCGTTACTAGCGAACGTCCGTCTAATGCCATACCGCCAATGGATTCTGTTACCCATGTTGGATCACCACTAAATAATTCATTATAATCAGGTGTACGTGCGAATTTTACAAGTCGCAGCTTCATGACAAAATGGTCGACTAGTTCTTGTGCATCCAGCTCAGTTAGTCTGCCATTCAATAAGTCTCTTTCCATATAAATATCTAGGAATGTTGACACGCGGCCAAGGCTCATCGCTGCCCCGTTTTGCTCCTTAATGGCTGCCAAGTATCCAAGGTAAACCCATTGGAATGCTTCTTGTGCAGTTTCCGCTGGGCGGGAAATATCAAATCCATAACTATTTGCAAGTTCTTTCAGTTCTTTTAGTGCACGATATTGTTCGGAAAGTTCTTCGCGTAAGCGAATATTATCCTCTGTCATGACACTGCTTGTATTTTTATAATCTTTTTGTTTTTCTTTCATTAAGAAATCTACACCATATAAAGCAACACGGCGATAATCTCCGATAATACGACCTCGGCCGTAGGCATCTGGAAGTCCGGTAATGATTCCAGCTTTACGAGCCTTTAGCATTTCTCCTGTATATGCATCAAAGACACCTTGATTATGAGTTTTACGGAACTCGGTAAAAATCTTTTCAATTTCAGGGTTTAATTCGTAGCCGTAAGCTTCACAGGCAGCTTTGGCCATCCGAATTCCACCAAAAGGCTGCATCGAACGATTAAAAGGTTTATCTGTTTGCACACCGACTACTTTTTCAAGCTCTTCATCAAGATATCCTGGTCCATGTGAAGTGATCGTAGAAACAGTTTCCGTATCCATTTCAAGGACACCGCCATTTTCACGTTCTTGCTTTGTTAACTCCATTACTTGCTCCCATAATTTGTTTGTAGCGTCAGTAGCACTGGTTAAGAAGGAATCGTCACCCTCATAAGGATTATAGTTTTTCAAAATAAAGTCACGTACGTTAACTTCTCTAGTCCATGTTCCTTTAATAAATCCTTGCCATTGTTCCATGATTTATCACCTCTTAGATTTTTAAGAAAACATATAACAGATTTACTATTTAAATCTTAATATAAGTATAACAGGTTGAATGTGAAAGATGTCACATGAAATGAGGTGAAATTGTTAAGATATTGTGAAGTGCCATTATAATGGGGTTTTTGAGGACCAATTTTGAAAACTATGTGAACATGATGATAACTTTAATTAAAACTGTACTATAAAAAAGTTAGTATTTGATAAAACTGTTATACAAGAAAACACTATTAATATCAACGTATTAATAGTGTTAACTAACGAAACAGGGCCTTTTATAAATGAAAAAAGCAGGGAATGAATCCTGCTTTTAATCCACTACAATATAGGCAATCATCGGGCCATTGTGGGTTCTGTCAGAATGAACCTCACATATTAAACGATAGGTCCCCTCTTTGTTGAATTGAAGAGGAACAATTGTTTCCTCACCTTTTTTTACAGTCCCTCTAATAGTAGTTCCTTCGATATAAAAAGGGTGCTTTTCCCCGTTAATACCGCTAATAAACAGATTTACTTTTTCACCTTTTTCGAGGATCAATGTGCTGGGATCCCAGCGGTACGATTCTATTTCTTTCCCATCCTTTGTCGTGGTCTTGAATTCTCCTGTAACCATATGAATTTCGCGAATTTCCTTATCTTTTTGCTGGTTAAATACTGTTGTATCTCCGGCTTTTAACATAAACCAAGCTGAAAGGCTGGCAATTACAATACCTACCGCTAAAAAGAAAAGGAGTGTTTCCTTTTTAAAGACTAAGAACTTCATCATATCCCCCCATAATTTGTCCTAATTAATACTTATGCTAGGTGGGTTAAAAAACTTGTCTATTTTTTAAAGTTTTATTACTTTGATTACACGGATAGAAATATAATATTGAAGGGATTGGCTAAGGGTTGAACCCTAAAAAATATGTCTACAATAAAACTATGCAATGATCCATGATGGAATATATTTCTTTGTTTTTCCTGGTGAACAGTTTATAGTAAAATCAGGAATGAAAAAATAGGTGGTTATTTTGTTGGGGATTAGAAAAGAGAAGGTATTAAAAGCTGCAAAATTTATTTTTCCGCTGTTTTTGTTAATTTTCGCTATAATTGAGATTAAAAAATTTACCGGTAATTTGAATATCCAATTACTTAAAAATGAAATAAATCAACTGAATATCTGGAGTTTATTATTAATCTTGGCAGTTACCTTTGCAGCCGTTTTACCTATGCTGCTCTACGATGTTATCTTAGTAAGGGTTTTAAGGTTAAAGGTATCAAAAAGAGAATTGCTGGAACAATCGTTTATCGCCAATTCCTTTTCTAATTTAATCGGTTTTGGCGGGTTAATCGGTGCCATGCTAAGAACTTACTTTTTTCATAAGCTCGAACAGGACAAGCGGAGACTCCTTGGAGTCATTGCTTCTGTTTCACTTTTTTATCTAACGGGAATTTCATTCCTAACCTGGATTGTAACGACCCGCTACCGGCATTTTCCGCTGTTTGTTGATACAAAATGGCTCTACTTCGCTGTTTTAGGTGTAGGTTTATACTTACCTGTTTTTTTAATTATACATATGATTAAGTCTAAAAAAGACAATCAAACATTAATTACTACTAGTGTGAGTGTTAGACTGGTCATTGTTTCTGTTATAGAATGGTTCGCCGTGTTTGCAGCTATTTTAGTTTTAAGCAGGATCCTCGGAATCTCGATCTCTTTCGAAAATCTTTTTCCTGTCTATATTGTTGCTGCATGTGCCGGGATTATTAGTATGATTCCAGGCGGGCTCGGCTCGTTTGATTTAGTATTTATTTGGGGAATGCAGGATTTACATGTTCCCGAAGAAAAAGTTCTTGTTCTGCTCTTGTTTTACCGAGTGGGGTATTACTTCATCCCGTTTTTGATCAGTCTAGTCTTTTTTGTCAAGCTTTATTGGGAAAGGTGGAACCAATCCTGGAATTACCTCCCTAAAGCGATAATTCAAGGAGTAAGTCATGTCATTTTAACTATTCTTGTTTTTTTATCAGGGTTAGTTCTTCTTTTATCTGCTAGTGTTCCTGGAATCATGTCAAGGTTAAAGATTGCCCAAGAGCTGTTGTCTTTTCCGATTATTAATGTGTCACATCAGCTTTCGGTCGCGGCAGGCTTTTTACTGTTAGGTTTATCACGCGGCATTGAATATAGTGTGAAAAGAACATATGATTTAACAATGCTCGCACTAATTCTTGCAGCATTGTTCTCGATTTTCAAAGGAATTGATTATGAAGAAGCAATCTTTTTAATCATTGTTGCTCTATTACTGAGAATATCAAAGGGACAATTTTATCGTGAAAGCTATGTTCTCACATGGGGAAAAACTATTTTTGATGTCACCGTCATTCTGATCATTACTTCGATGTATATATTGATTGGGTATTTGAATTTACCTATCGCAAAATTAACGATTCCGGCAAAATTTTTACCGTATGTCATTGTAGATTATCGTGATTTGTTTAAGAGTGCTGCAATCGGTCTTGTGATTGCATTACTAATATTGTTTACGGGTTATTTGATCAGTCTGCCTAAAAAATGGAAATTGGAGAAATCAATTGGACAAGAAAAGGAAATTATTGATCATGTAACAAAGTATAAAGGAAAGGTATTAACCCATTTAATCTTTTTGCATGATAAATATATTTTTTGGAACAGTCAAAAAAACGTTTTAATTTCATTCCAAAAATATGCTGATAAATTGGTCATTCTGGGAGATCCGATTGGGGAGAAAACGGAATTATCAAACGCCATCGAGGAATTTCAAGAAATCGCTGACCTATATGGTTTTACGCCTGTTTTTTATCAGGTAAGTGATGACATGCTTCCATATCTTCACGGACATGGCTTTGCATTTTTTAAATTGGGCGAGGAGGCATTTGTTGATCTTAAGACATTCTCCCTTACCGGAAACAAAATGAAGGGCTTAAGGGCATTAAAAAATAAATTTTTCCGCGAAAGCTTTTATTTTGAATTAGTCGAGCCTCCATTTGCATTAGGGCTGTTAAAAGAATTAAGTGAAATATCAAATGAGTGGCTTTTCGGGAGAAAAGAAAAAGGCTTTTCGCTCGGTTTTTTTGATGAAGATTATTTGAATAAGGCACCAATTGCTATTGTAAGAGATGAAAATAATCGTATCCTTGGCTTCATGAGCATTATGCATGTTTATGATAATGACCAAACCATTTCGGTTGATTTAATGAGAGTCAGACCGGAGGCACCATCGGGCACCATTGATTATCTTTTTCTTTCATTAATTGACTGGGCAAAGGAACAGGGCTATAACCGTTTTAATATGGGGATGGCACCTTTAGCGAATGTAGGACTTTCAAGATTTTCCTTTTTAAGCGAGAAAATTGCTGCCCAAATCTTTCTCCATGGCCATTTTATTTACCACTTTCAGGGCTTGAGAAAATTTAAGCAAAAATATACAAACATTTGGGAGCCCAAATACTTAGCGTATAGAAGAAAATCCTCATTGCCAATTATAATGGCACAGATTACTTTGTTAATTTCAAAAAAGAGGGCTTAGATTTTGACCGGCGGGGTTGTTCCCTTGCCGGTTTTATTTAAAGAATGTATAAATTTCGACTTTGAGAATTGTCTAGCTCCAGCGCCCTAGCGCTTTTATTTTTTAAATTCTCTTTATTTTTTCAAAAAATCTGTTAAAATCAAATAGGGATTAAATGTAAGAGAGTAAGGGTGTTAACTATTGAAAAAATTCGTTTCTGTTATCATAATCATACTATTCATATTTACTAGTCAACTACATACCTATGCTGAAGATACAATACAGATGGATTTAAAAAGTGAGGCTGCGGTTCTGTTAGATTCCGATACAGGTGCTATCCTTTATGACAAAAATGCCAATGAAAAAATGTACCCTGCAAGTGTTACGAAAATTGCAACTGCCATTTATGCGATTGATAAAGGCAATTTAGATAGTATCGCGACAGTCAGCGGCAATGCTGTTAGACAAGACGGAACGCGAGTGTATTTAGTTGAAGGGGAACAAGTACCATTAAAGAAGCTGATTCAAGGGATGCTGATTAATTCAGGTAATGATGCAGCTGTAGCAATCGCTGAACATTTGGACGGAACGGTTGAGCAGTTTGCTGAAAATCTGAATCTTTATTTGAAAACGAAGATTGGTGTAAATAATACTTATTTCACCAATCCGAGTGGTTTGTTTGATGAGAATCATTACACAACTGCTATGGATTTGGCGTTAATAACCAATTACGCTATTAAGAATCCGGTTTTTGCTGAAATCTTTGGAACTAAAGTACTTGAGTGGAAGGGGCAGTCTTGGGAGACTACACTTCTAACCCATCACCGCATGTTGAAAGGTGAGCTTCCATATCCAGAAGTAACAGGCGGAAAAACTGGTTATACAAGTGAAACAAAACAGACATTGGCGACAACAGCTGATAATGGAAAAATCCGGCTGACTGCGGTTGTGCTGAAATCAGAACTTAAAAATGATAAATATAATGATACTGCGCAATTGTTTGATTATGGTTTTAACGCTTATCAACATGCGACAATCAAGCAGGGAGAAATTTATACCACTGAAAATAAAGATTTTTATCCTGAAAATGATATTCTAATTACGGAGAATATTAATGGTTGTATTAAAAAGGTAAATAATGAAGGAATCATGACGATTGAAAATCAAGATGGTCAGGTACTCCAGTCTATTCAGTTAAAATTAAAGGAGCTGCCGAAGCCGAAGCCGAAGGTCGTTGCTGCAAAAAGTGTAATACCGAAAGAAAATAAACAACAGCTGCTCCAAGTAAATGTCATCTTTGGATTCATGATCATTGCATTTGCCGGTGCACTTATCGGGTTCCGAAAGAAATTTCTTAGAAAATATTAATAGAATAGATGAAAAAAAGCCATCGATTCGATGGCTTTTTCATGTTTGCTTATCAAATGTAATAGGACGAGAGTCAAAGGAGGAGGGGGGGACTTCTGGAACAATATTTTCGATCAAGATTTCGCCAAGCAATTTATGAATGACCAACAGGGCAGCCAGCCTTTTACAAGCCCCGAGGGACAGGGACAAAACGCACGAGAAGAAAAAAATTCACGAACATTCCCCTGATAACGGCCCGAAGGTTAATATTTATTCGAAAAAGGAAAATTAAAAAGACTAAAGTTGGAATCCTTTAGTCTTTTTGGAAAAGGGGTGGAGCGGTGCAAAAGTATGTAGTTATTGCAACCTGCTCTCAACCTGCTGGCATACTTCATCAGCTGACATTCCATTTGCATCAATGACAGAGCCTTTTGTAACGGTATCCTGCATACCCATCACGTTTGAATCAAGGCCTGTAACCACACAACAGTCACAATTTTGCGCATCTGACTCCTGCTTTAATTCAACCACGTCGTAACCTTTTTCCCTTAGTGCTTGTTGAATATTTGTAAGAGATTGTTCTACTCCAACTTTTGCCATACAAAACACCTCCTCAATAAATTATCATGCCTAAGTTTACGGTAAATATTCCGTATAAGGAGAGATAAATTTCCAAAAGATAATACGGGAGGTGTGCCAAATGGGAAAAAGAAGTAAACGAAAAGCTGATCCATCCACAATTGGGCTTAGCTCACCACAAGTAGAAGGTCAAGGGACAACAACTACAGAAACAGGTTCAAGAGAAGAACCATCTTCAAGGCGAAAACAAAAGAGATACTAAAACAAAAAAAGAGGATGTCCTCAGGAGGGAATTAAGCCCCCGAGACATCCTCGTATTTATGCTTCTTTATACATTTCCGTTACTTGCTTTTGTACTTCCTCGTTTTCAAGGTATTCATCATAGGTCATTTGCTTATCCACTAACCCATTTGGTGTAAATTCAAAAATTCGATTAGCAATGGTCTGAATAAACTGATGATCATGTGAAGCGAACAGCATTGATCCCTTGAAATTGATTAATCCATTATTTAGTGCTGTGATTGATTCTAAGTCTAAGTGGTTTGTTGGCTCATCAAGCAGCAATACGTTAGCCCCATTTAGCATCATCTTAGAGAGCATACAGCGGACTTTTTCTCCACCGGAAAGAACACTTGATTTCTTTAAAACTTCTTCCCCGGAAAATAACATTCTTCCTAAAAATCCCCGCAAGAAGCTTTCACTATCATCTTTTGGAGAGAATTGACGAAGCCAATCCACAAGGTTTAGTTCACTGTTCTCAAAATACTCGGAGTTATCCTTTGGGAAATAGGCTTGTGACGTGGTGATGCCCCACTTAAATGTTCCACTGTCCGCTTCCATTTCACCCATTAATATTTTAAACAGAGTCGTTTTTGCGACTTCATTCGTTCCTACAAGGGCAATTTTATCTCCCTTATTCATAAAGAAGTTTATGTTATCAAGAACCTTTACACCGTCAATAGTTTTGGTTAAACCTTCTACCCGTAACAGGTCATTGCCGATTTCGCGTTCAGGTGTAAACCCAACGAATGGGTACCGGCGGGATGATGGTCTGATATCATCAAGGGTGATCTTATCTAGTAGCTTTTTCCGAGATGTTGCCTGCTTAGATTTGGAGGCATTTGCACTAAATCGGGCAATGAAGCTTTGCAGCTCTTTAATTTTTTCTTCTTTCTTTTTGTTAGCGTCCGATGCCATTCTTGATGCCAATTGACTTGATTCATACCAAAAATCATAGTTTCCTACATAGATTTGAATTTTACTAAAATCCAAATCAGCAATATGTGTACAAACTTTATTTAAGAAGTGGCGGTCATGGGAAACGACAATAACGGTATTTTCAAAGTTAATTAAGAAATCCTCAAGCCATTGAATGGCTTTAATGTCTAAGTGGTTTGTCGGCTCGTCCAATAGTAAAACATCAGGTCTGCCGAACAATGCCTGTGCCAGCAATACCTTCACTTTTTCAGATCCTGTTAATTCAGCCATTTTTTTATCATGAAGGTCTTCGCCAATCCCAAGTCCTTTTAACAAAATGGCTGCTTCAGGCTCTGCTTCCCAACCGTTCAATTCAGCAAATTCGCCTTCTAGTTCAGCGGCCTTCATACCATCTTCATCTGTAAAGTTTTCTTTCATGTAAATGGCGTCTTTTTCCTGCATAACTTCAAACAGTCTTGAGTGACCCATAATGACAGTTTTTAATACTTCAAATTCCTCATATTCAAAGTGGTTTTGTTTTAATACAGCCATCCGTTCATTTGGCCCAAGTTGAACTGTTCCTGTTTGAGCTTCAATCTCACCGGATAAAATTTTTAAAAAAGTTGATTTTCCGGCCCCATTTGCGCCGATTAACCCATAACAATTACCTGGTGTGAATTTGATGTTCACATCTTCAAATAATTTCCGGTCACCATATCTTAAACTTACGTTACTTACAGTAATCATATTTGAAATCCTCCAAAACAAAATATCTATTTATTATATCATTAATCTGGGGGAAGAGCGAATTCTTTAAGATGATGAAAAATCGAAGAAAAATTCCTTTAAAAAAATTTTTCCATATTCACACTTTATTCATATTTTTGTTGTAGAATTGGGTTAAGAAGTTTTAAAGAGGGTGAAAAGTATGGCGAAAAAGCAGCTTGCTGAACTCGTTAACAAGTTGAAAAAAGCTGGAATTAAAGCAAGTCTAACCAAACCAAAGTCCAATTACCTTTTATCATTGCAGCCAATTAAAAAATATCCTTCATCCGTGAATTAAATAAGAAAAATTGGCATTGAAAAGCGATTAATCCAGGGGACTAACCGCTTTTTTTATTACTCCGTTTTATCGATGATTTTATCAAAAACCTCTTGTTTATTAAATTCTTCCCCCATTGGAAACTTTGCGATAAATTTGTTGTTTTCATCAACTAAATAAGTGAAGGTTGAGTGAACAAATTGACCATTTCCAGGATCTTTGAATTGAAATTGCAAAGCATCTGTCACTTTTCTAATTTCCTTTTGAACATTTTTCATATTTTGCTTATCCCCGGTAAGGAATACCCAATTCTTATCATCCTTTATTCCAAACCCTTGCATATAGCCTTGTAATATCTCCGGGGTGTCGCGATAAGGATCAATTGTAATCGTGACGAATTCAATGTCCTTACCGTAAACACCTTTATTAACTAAATCCTTTTTCAATTCGACCATCTTTTTGGTGGTAGTTGGACAGACATCGGGACAATGGGTGTAAATAAATTCAATAAGCTTTAATTTCTTTTTATCCTTGCCAAATTTATATGTATCCCCATTTTGGTTAGTCAACGTCACATCTGCTGGAATTGCCGCATTTGCATCTCGAATAAGAAAAAAAGAAATTCCTCCTGCTATTCCAAGGAACACGGCAAGACTGCAAATTAGATAGATTTTTTTCATCACAAACCCTCCTACATCTAAAATAAAGAAGTTTTCCAAAAAAAGAAATGGATATTTTGTGAACAAAAGAGGATGCGGCAAGATGGTTATTCATTTATACTGTAATATTATTAGGTGTTTTTGAAGAATCAGAATTTTTTAATTGGGAAGATAGGTGTTTTTAAGATGAAAAAGGTTTGGAAATTTACTGTGCAAGTATTCATTCTAATCGTGATCTATCAGATTGGGAATTGGATGGCTCGGATTTTTCATTTACCGATTCCCGGAAATGTCATTGGGATTATTCTTTTGTTCATGTTGCTTTGGCTTAAGGTGATTAAGCTTGAACAAATTGATTTGGCTTCTGGGGGGTTGTTGAAACATCTTGGCTTCTTTTTTATTCCCATCTCAGTTGGTCTCATGACACTAGGAGATATTTTTATCACAAAAGGCTTGTCGTTCTTCTTTGTCCTTATTGTCAGTGCCTTTATCGGCCTATTTTTTGCAGGGAAAGTGACCCAAACCGTTATGATGAAAAATGAGAAGGAAAAAGTAAACTATCATGATCACGCTTTATAATATTTTCATAACTGTTTCTGTCTATTTATTTGCTCGATTTCTAGCAAATAAATATTCTTCTCCATTAACGAATCCAGTTTTCTTAAGTACGTTGATTATTATTTGTCTATTATTTGTCTCAAATATTTCTTTTGATGAATACATGCCTGCCAAAACAATCATGACTTATTTACTCGGCCCGGCAACGGTTGCCCTTGCCGTACCAATTTATAAAAATCGGGACTTGTTTGCAAAATACTTCGGTGCAGCCTTTTTAGGATTATCCATCGGGATTGTGACCACTATTACATCGGCTATTTGTTTAGCCAGGTTGCTAAAGCTTTCGAACATGTTCATCCTTGCGCTAACCGTTAAATCTGTTACTGTACCGGTAGCAACGGAAATAGGGCGAATCATACATGGGAATATCTCACTTATTGCTGCCTATGTGATCATAACGGGAATGATTGGGGCGATGTTTGGGGCTAAGCTTATGGACTTATTTAATATTAACCATCCATTTGCCCGGGGATTAGCTACTGGAACAATTGCACATGGCATCGGAACAGCTGAGGCGGTGAAAGAAGGTGAGGTACAAGGCGCTGTAGCGGGGGCGGCAATGGGTATTGCAGCCGTTTTAACTTCGATTATCATCCCGTATATTATCCCTTACATTATTTAAAATAGGTTTGATGCCTGTTGACAAATGTTTCTATTTACCGTAATCTTTAGAAGAATTAAATTTTATTAAAAAGGGAGTATGTTTTATGTTAGGTGTCGTTCTTAACTAATCCAATCAATTGGATAGATTCATTCCGGTTATCCTCGTTCATTTCAAGTCGAATTGAGGGCTTATTTAGCTATGGAATGAAGTTAAGAACAATGGGCAAGCATAAGCATACATCTTTTTCCAATGTAGCTGTGTACACTCGTGTAGGCAGTTTTTATTTTGGTTAATTTTGGTATGAGCCATGAGTGGAGATTCCACTCATCACCTTTGGCCGCAATGACATTGTTCATTGCGGCAATTTTTATTTTTAGGAGGCAAATAAAGTGAATCAACATACTTTTGACACATTAGATTTCAAGCAAATTAAGGAGACGATTGCTACTTTTACGTTAACAAAAGAAGGCAAAGGGAAAATCGAATCTCTAACGCCATCAACCAATAAAAAACAAATTGAAGCCTGGCTTGATGAGGTTACCGAGGCAGTTGAAATTTTGAAAAAAAGTGCTAGTGTTCCTGTTCATGGATTAGATGGGATGGATACACTGTTAAAAAACATGAATAAGGGAGTTGCACTGAGGGCGGATCAACTAGCAAAGCTTTCTGATTTTTTGGATTGCTGTGGAAAAATGCGGAGATATATGAAGGATAAAGAATTTTATGCTCCACGCGTATCCGCTTATGTCGAGGGAATTGCCGAACTGCCCGATCTTGCGGCTGAAATTATTCGTTGTATCCGCAATGGCCAGGTGGATGATTATGCGAGCAAGGATTTATTAAAGATAAGAAAACAACTCGCGATACAAGAGGAACGGCTAAAGGAAAAAACACTTCAGTTGATCAGGTCGAATAAGTATAAAACTTATTTGCAGGAGCAGGTGGTAAGTCAAAGAAATGGCAGATATGTTATCCCGATTAAAAAGGAATATCGGAATAAAATTAAGGGAACTGTTTTAGATACTTCTGCTTCAGGTTCAACGCTTTTTATCGAGCCTGAAGAAATGGCTATATTTCAGGATCAATTATCATGGCTGCTCGCTGATGAAGAGATTGAGGTGCAGAAGGTCCTGAACTATCTTACAGGGCTGGTAGAAGAAAAGGAGCAGCAAATCCGTTTAGCGATTGAAACGATGGTCCACTATGATTTTTTATTCGCTAAAGCGAAGTATTGCAGGTCTATTAATGGCTTTAAGGTTGGGATTAATGAATCAGGTGAATTGGAATTGATACAAGGAAGGCATCCCCTTTTAGGAGAAAAGGCAGTCCCATTGTCATGTAAGCTTGAAAAAGAACAGCGTGCTTTAGTGATTACCGGGCCAAATACCGGCGGCAAAACGGTGACAATCAAAACCATCGGTCTCTTAACCTTAATGGTACAATGCGGGCTCCATATCCCTGCGTCTGAACAAAGTAACCTTAGTATTTTTGAACGGATTTTAGTGGATATTGGGGATGGGCAAAGTATTTCTGAAAATTTAAGTACATTTAGTTCAAGAATAGTCAATATCATCGAAATATTAAAAGATACGAATGAGCATACATTGGCATTGTTAGATGAACTAGGTTCAGGAACCGACCCTGGTGAAGGAATGGGGCTTGCGACAGCTATTTTAGAAACTCTTTATGAAAAAGGAGCAACAATCCTGGCAACCACACATTATAGCGAAATAAAAGAGTTTGCCGAAACACATCAAGGATTTATCAATGGATCGATGGAATTTGATTTATCAACGCTGAGTCCGACATACCGCTTGAACTTAGGTAGAGGAGGAGAGAGCCAGGCATTTGCCATTGCATTAAAGTTGGGAATTCATCCGAAAATCATCGAAAGAGCCCATCAGGTCACTTACAAGGAAGAGAAGTGCTATCCAACCGATATTACTGATGCATGGAAGCTAAGGGAACTGGAAAAACAGGTGATTATCAATAAATATCAAAATGGAAAGAAAACACCCAAAACAGAAATGAATTTACCACTCTATCATCAAGGGGACAATGTGAAAATATCTCCGACAAATGAGTTTGGCATTATCTATGCAGGGCCGGATCAGCTAGGAAATTATATATTTCAAATAAAAGGAGAAAAGGTTTCAATTAATCATAAAAGAATCAATCTTTATATTGCTGCAAATGAGCTCTACCCTGATGATTATGATTTCGATATCATTTTTCTATCAAAAGAGAATAGAAAAAAGAGTAAACTTCTTTCAAAAAAACATGATGAAACGATTACGATTGAATATGATGAATAAGGAACACAAAAAGCAAAGGGTCAAACAACCCCTTTGCTTTTTCAACGTATTATTCCATTTCAAATAATGAGGTTTCCTCTTCATGGTTATGTAGCTCAAAAACAACGAGCAGTGCATCAAAATATGGAAGAATCTCTTCGGTCACTCCTTTATCTTCCTTCTTCTCCTTAATTGACATCACGATTAATTCTAAGATTTGATGGTCCCGTTTTAGTTTTATGATGGTGTCGTGCAGGTCAGGCTGTTCTTTTAGCTTTTCGACAAAAAAACCTTCCTCTTCGGATTGGGCATGTGCTAAGGTTCGTGTCTCCCAATGTTCAATCAGCGCATCACATACCTCATTACTATTTTCTGCTTTTTTTTCTCGCACTTGTTCTTTTAAGACATTTGTTAAATCCCTTGCCTCCGTAAAGATTCCATTGCTGCTTACCCTCATTATTATTACCGGATTTTTTAACACCGTTTGGATTACAGGCAGAGGGGTAGCCTTCGAATATAGGGAAACCATTAGTCCGTGGTTTCGTGGCATCCTTTCCCTTAATCCTATAATCCTACGCCTAGTTTAATGATTGGTATTCCGCTTGGCTTTCAAATCCATGTTGTTTCAGCCCTGTTACTGTTTGGACTATGGCCATTTACAAGACTTGTTCATGTGTGGAGTTTACCGTTAGAGTACTTAAGCCGCAAATTTGTTGTATATCGAGCAGTTTTTGGAAGGCGCCATTTAGCCATGTCTGCTGACAGGAAGGATAAAATAGAGTAAAAAAACGGAACCAACGGTTCCGCTTTTTTACTGTTTATTTTGCAGGTATCTTTCTGCAAGTAATTTTTTTACTTCATTATAACTTAAGCCCGACTTGCTGTTTAATCGTTTCACTTCATCGATATCTGTTCCGGCTTTTGTATATTGTTTATGATGAAATGCCATTGATTTTCAACGCTCCTAATTTAAATAGAATTTCTGGAAATGAAAAGATCATTTTTTGTGCATACTATAATAAAAGGAGGCGGTTCCCATTTTTTACGGTAAAAGGGCCAAAGAAGAAGAAATTGAGACCATACTCGTGGATACCGAAATCTATTCTTGTATGGATGATTCCTGTATTGGCTGGATGAGAAAGGACTTTGTCGCTGATGACCTGCTTTGTCCAATGTGTGGCAATGAAATGATACAGGAAATAAGAGAGCTTCCTAAGATTTAATGAGAATCATGCAATCAAAGACTGTCATCATAATTGGACAGTCTTTATTTTTAACCTTTTTTATCAAACAGCTTTTAAAGATTTTCATTTTGTTGGCGAATTTCATCCCCGCTTATAATGGTGTTTGCTTCTTCAAGATATTTATGCTCATCAACAGAATTTCCCGCCACATTCTTTTTATTAGGAAAAATGGAACCATTCGCAATCGTCATTTGAGGTTCTTTAGCCGCCGGTGTTATATAATCTTCCTTTTTAGTCATGCAACATCATCTCCTTACTTAAAGGGTTTGCATTGCAAAAAGGGTTTATACGTGCCTATTCATCCCCAATAAAGGAATATATTGGACATAAAATAAAAGCTCTCCGGAAATCCGGAGAGCTTTTGGCGTTATTCTTCACGTTTAGATAGGCAGCGATCGCATTCCATTAAATAACTTTCGGCTTGTTCCTCCATGTGCTGACCACATTCTGGACATTCCTTTTTTGGCAGGTTACGGAAAAATTCAACTGGACTCATTAACATTTTAAAACTCCTCCTTTATTAATACAGTTTATTTTATTCCCTCTTGTTATAGTACAGTATAAACAAAAATGACAAAAATGTGTAGACTTTTTTTAAAAAAATCTGCAAATTCATTAAAAATAAGTCTTTTATCACAAAAATCAATATTACGATTTTCCACGTTTAATAATATTGGGGAACTTAAATCTGGTTAAAATAAGCGACAGCTTGATAATTATTGCTTCCATAAGCAACTACTTTACATTACAATCATAGTAGAATGATATTGTGAAAATGAGGGGGGATGCTGGTCAATGAATGCGATGCTCGGGACTTTTCATCCTTATTTTATTATTATTGCCATCGGGTTAACCATCATGGCATCATATACAAGCTTGGATATGTTTACCTTAATAAGGTCTTCAAATCAAAATAAGAGGCTTCTCTTTATTGGTGGAACATTATCAATGGGAATTGGTATATGGGTGATGAATTTTATGGCACTCATCTCAGTAGATACAAATCGGTTTGCAAGTTATCATATACCACTGACAATTCTTTCTATTTTTATTGGAATCGCATTTACCGGAATGGCTTTCCTTGCGTTTTTTGGCAAAACCATTAGATTCTATCATTTGCTTGTTGGCAGCATATTTTTAACGTTTGCGGTTATTGCCATTCAAGTAATCGGTTTATATGCCATGAACGTAAATGTTACTTACAATATTGGTCTGCTGCTTTTTTCAGGATTAGTTATTTTTGGATCATTTTTATTTTCTTTGTGGATTCTTTTTTCATCAAGCTACTCACAAGGAAATCAGGCGTGGTTAAAACCAGTAAGTGCGCTGATCATTTCGGGCGCGATAGCTGAAGGTCATTTCCTATTAAAAAGGGCTGCTATTACGACAAGCGAAGTGGTAAATGACGCGAACGCAGATAGTCCATTCTTTATTTATTTGGTCTTATTTGTATCTGTTTTAATTACCGGCGGACTGATTATTTCGAGTACCTTGATTAGTAAACAATTAGCAGCAACGGATACAAATTTTAAGGACATCAAGGCAGCACTTGATGCTTCGACCATTGTGGCCATTACAGACCAGCATGGAACCATTGTGTATGTAAATGATAAATTTGAGGAGATTTCAAATTATAATAAAGAAGAAATTATTGGGAAAAATCATAGGATATTAAACTCAGGGTATCACCCGAAAGAATATTTTCAAAACCTATGGAAAACCATTCAATCCGGTCAAATTTGGCGTGGAGAGATTCGAAATAAAGCGAAGGATGGCTCGTTTTATTGGGTGGATACAACAATCGTTCCTTTTTTGAATAAAAAAGGGAGACCGATTCAATATATCGCTATTCGCTCAGATATCTCAAATCGGAAAAAGGCAGAAGAGCATCTTAAAGAGACAATTAAAGAGAATAATGATATTAAATTTGCTCTCGATCAATCTTCCATCGTGGCCTTTACGGATGCAAAAGGAAAAATTACAAGTGTAAATGAAAAGTTCTGTGAGATATCAAAATACAGTAGTGAAGAAATCATAGGAAGAGATCATAATATCCTTAATTCTGGTTACCACTCAAAGGAATTTTTCAAGCACCTTTGGAAAACCATTGGGGAGGGAAATGTATGGAAAGGGGAACTCAGGAATAAAGCCAAGGATGGCAGCTTTTATTGGGTGGATACCACGATTGTTCCCTTTTTAAATGAACATGGAAAGCCGTACCAGTATCTTGCCATTCGTAATGATATAACAGAACGGAAGAAAACTGAAGAGGTCCTTCACCGCCAGGATAAGCTTGCTGCCGTAGGTCAGCTGGCCGCAGGCGTCGCCCATGAAATTCGAAATCCACTTACCTCAATGAAGGGTTATACAGAATTCTTACAGTTAGATGAAAAAGATCCGGAACGGTTAGAGTTTTTAAATATCATTCTTGATGAAATTGAGCGGGTTAATACGATTGTTGAGGATTTTATGGTATTAGCTAAACCAAAGGCAGTCGAATTAGAGGAAAAGAATGTTGTTCCGGTAATAAGAAATGTTGTTTCTCTGCTTGAATTTGAAGCAAGGAAAAAGAATGTACGTTTGACATTCGATTGTAATCAAGAAATTATTCAAATTGAATGTGACGAGAATCGCTTAAAGCAGGTATTTCTGAACTTCATCAAAAATGGAATTGAAGCAATGCCAAATGGCGGAGATTTGCATGTTAAAACGATCATTCACGATGATAATGTTCAAATCTCGATTCAGGACTCTGGGGTCGGGATTCCGAAAGACAAATTGCAGAAGCTTGGCGAACCGTTTTACACCACGAAAAGGAATGGTAATGGACTAGGTTTAATGGTTAGCTTTAAAATTATTGAAAGTCATAACGGTAAAGTATTTGTTGAAAGCGAGCTAAATAAAGGAACAACCTTCAATATATTATTACCTGCAAAAATTGCCTAAAAACGAGAGGTTTTCTTTCTCGTTTTTTTATTTTTGGAAAATAGACATAATTTTTTATAAAAAGGAGCCTATTCATGTAATAAATAGATTAATATTATGATATAGATAGTAATGTTATTTTGGGGAGGGAAAATAGTGAGTGAAGCAAGTTTTGTAAAAACAATCTGCGGGTACTGTGGTACTGGATGCGGGTTAGTCCTTGAAGTTCAGGATAACAAAATTATGAAAATCCGCGGAGATAAGGAAGCACCGGTTAACAAAGGGCAAACATGTGTAAAAGGTGCATTTGCCTATGAGTACGTCCATGCAAAAAATAGATTAACATCACCGCTTATTCGTAGAGGCAGCCAGTTAGTTGAAACCACATGGGAAGAGGCCTATCAATTCATTGCCAAAAAATTAACAGGGATCAAAACTACATGGGGTTCAAATGCGATAAGTATGTTTGCTTGCGCCAGAAGCACGAATGAATCCAATTTTATTACCCAAAAGTTTATGAGAACGGTTGTTCAAAGTAACAATATCGACGGTTGTAACCGTACGTGACACGCTCCTAGCGTTGCCGGTCTGGCAACTGTTTTTGGAAGCGGTTTCCCAACAAATACGCTTGAAGATTTTGATAAGGCAGAGGTATTGCTTTTAATGGGCTCAAACACTACTGAAGCCCATCCTATCATTGCGAATCGTATGAAAAAGGCAGTAAAATCAGGACTAAAGATCATCGTAATTGATCCTAGAAAAATAGATATGGTGAAAGTGGCTCATCGCCATTTACAAATTAATGTTGGTTCAGATATCGCCTTAATAAATGCTTTTATCCGCGTTATTCTGAAGGAAGGCTTATATAAGCCTGAGTTTATCGAGCAATTTACGGTCGATTTTGATCTGTTAGCCAGCCAAGTTGAACCCTATACGCCTGAATATGCAGCATCAATCACAGGGGTTAACGCGGAAGAAATTGTGGCAACTGCTAGGGAATACGCAGGATCAAGCGGTTCGATGATTGCCTATACACTTGGGATTACAGAACATCATTGTGGTGTAAATAATGTGTTTGATATTGCGAATTTGGCATTATTAACTGGTAATATTGGGAAAAAAGGTACCGGTATCATGCCGCTTCGGGGACAAAACAATGTCCAAGGGGCAGGTGATATGGGTTGCTTACCAAACCAATTGGCAGGTGCGATGAGCTTAGCAAATGAGGAGCACAGGGCCCGTTATGAAATGGAATGGAAGGTAGAACTGAATCCACAAGCAGGTGATACACAAACCCGCACTTTTGATCGATTGGAGATGGGGGAGTTAAAGGCTCTTTATATTATTGGAGAAAATCCGTTGCTTGCTGATGTTAATATGAATCACACGAAAAAGCTTTTTGAAATGCTCGATTTGTTAGTCGTCCAGGATATTTTCATGACTGAAACGGCGAAGATGGCCGATGTTGTCCTGCCTGCTCGTTCATGGGGAGAAGTGGATGGGACGTATACCAATACTGACCGCAGAATTCAACGTGTTCGTAAAGCTGTCGATGCCCACCCTAATACGAAGGAAGACTGGGAAATTCTTTGTGAGCTTTCCACTCTTATGGGATATCCGATGCATTATCAAAACAGTGAGGAAATCTGGAATGAAGTGAGAAAGCTTGCGTGGGAGATGTACGGCGGTATATCTTATGAGCGGCTTGAAAAGGAGTATAGCGTTCATTATCCATGCCCTGATGAAAACCACCCGGGAACATTCATCATGCATGAACGGTTCCATAATCAGCAGCCAGTTGTGAAAAAGTCGCCATTTGTCCCAGTGGACTATACAGAACCATTAGAACTGCCCGATGCAGAATATCCATTTACGCTAACAACGGGAAGGCGATATGAGTCGTACAATACCCATACCCAGACACGCCACTATGCAGCAGGTGTCAAAGTGAAACAAACAGAAGAGACGGTCGACATTCATCCGGATGATGCGGCTATACTAGGTATTACCAACGGTGAAGTAGTACAGGTTCGTTCCCGAAGAGGGGAGCTGGAGGTGAAGGCGAAGATAACGGAGCAAGTGGTTCCTGGTCTTGTCTTCATGAGTTTTCACTGGAGTGAAACACCAACAAATGTGTTAACATTAAATGAGTACGACCCTATTTCCGGTACTGCTGAATATAAAGCATGTGCGGTTGCCATTTCGAGGGTTTAAAGAAAATTATTTTTATAGAATAGTGCAGAAAAGAATCCTGCACTATTCTTTTTTTGTTCATCATGGTAATAAGTGGCAACTAAAGCAATATCAAATGTATTTTCTAAATGTTCTGCTACCTAGAAATATTATTGTAATATAATTGCCATTCTTGTAAACGAATTAACATCCCCTTGTTCTTTGTATCAATAAAATCCATGTTATGATTGGTACAGTTAGCCACGAAAGAACATGGGAGGTAAAGAAATGATCAAAAAAATAAAAGCATTTATTGCAGTCGCTGCACTCTCAGGAACTGTAGGTGCTAATGTACAGGCGGCAGAGTTAACCGTGAAGAATGGGGACACCCTTTGGGAGCTTTCGCAGTTACATAATACATCTGTAGAAAATATTGAAAAATGGAATCACCTTACTACTGACATTATTCATCCTGGAGATGTATTAACCATTGCAACGGAAAAAAATTACACTGTTCAGCAGAATGATACATTATGGGATATTGCGATGAATTATCAGGTTTCAGTTAATCAAATTAAAGAGTGGAACAAATTAAATACAGATCTTATTCATCCAGGATTAAATCTTATCATTTATGATGAATTAAATGATAATGTTAAAACTGCTGAGTCAGCGAAAGTAGCTCAGAATAGTACAAGTAATCAAGCAGATCGTGTTCCTGACGCAACCTCTGCACAACCAAGGGAAACAGCAAGCGATAGTACTAAGACTGAGACAAATCAGGATAACAATGTGATTGAAACTTCAAATAGTGAAGAGAAGGCCACAAGGGAAATTACCGTTAAGGCAACTGCATATACAGCGTCCTGTGAAGGATGTTCCGGCACTACGGCAACTGGTGTTGATTTAATTGCTAACCAAGATGCAAAGGTTATCGCCGTTGACCCAACTGTCATCCCTTTGGGAAGTAAAGTATATGTCGAAGGGTATGGTGTGGCGACAGCTGCCGATACTGGCGGAGCGATTAAAGGAAATCGAATTGATGTGTTTATCCCTTCGGAACAAGATGCAATTAACTGGGGTAAGAAGCAAGTTACAGTAAAAATTTTAAATGACTAAATAAAATCACACTTCATCAATTAAAAATGAAGTGTGATTTTTTTCGGACTTTATTATTGTAAATTTGCGAACTTTTCTAGATCTCGATTTTCTCCAATGACTACTAGGACGTCACCATAATTAATCTGCTCATCTGGTAATGGTGAGATATTTATGTCATCATCATGGCGAATGGCAATAACGCTTAAATTAAATTTAGCCCTTAGGTCCAGCTCTCTTAGGGTTTTTTCCTTCATCCGGTCCGGGATTCTCACTTCTTCGACACTATAATTTTTGGATATCTCAATGAAATTTAAGACATTAGGTGATAGTAACTGATGGGCAACACGAATGCCCATGTCCCGCTCAGGAAATACAACCCAGTCTGCACCAACCTTTTTTAACACTTGGCCATGCAGCTTGTTAATAGCTTTGGCGATTACTTTCTTTACACCAAGCTCCTTCAAGAGTAAAACCGAAAGAATACTTGCCTGTATATCACTGCCAATCGCGACAATGACCGTATCAAAATTACGTATTCCAATCGATTTTAGCGCCTCTGCATCTGTTGAATCCGCAATTATGGAATGTGTTGCATATGGATGTGACTCTTCAACCCGTTCCTCATTTACATCAACTCCAAGTACTTCTTGACCGGATTCATACAACTTATTAGCAACGCTAAGCCCAAATCTACCCAAACCAATTACTGCGTATTGATCAGCCATATTACTATGATCCTCCTTGATGTAAAAAAACTACCCAATCATGATTTTTCCCTTAGGATATCGGAATGCATCAGGGTTTCTGCGCATCGTAACTGCATAGGCGATGGTTAATGGACCAACCCTGCCAGCAAACATTGTAAATGTTATTAACATCTTACCTAGAGGTGATAAATCACGTGATAAATCCATTGATAAGCCTACAGTTCCAAAAGCGGAGGTTGCTTCAAATAGAAGCTTTAAAAAATCTGTCCCTTGTTCAGTAATTGTCAATAACAGCGTAATGATCAAAACAAGAAACAGGGCACTAAAGGAAACGGTTAATGCTTTGTATATTGTTTCATATTCAATCCTCTGCCGATAAAAAATTACATCTTCTTTTCCTCGAATTTGCGACCAAACTGCACCTAATAATGTAGTAAATGTGGTTGTTTTAATACCACCTCCAGTTGAACCTGGGGACGCACCTACAAACATTAAAAATACAATTAACAATAAGGAAGACTGGGTCATTTCGGCAATATTTAATGTATTAGCTCCGTCTGTTCTTGCAGCAACAGATTGAAATAGCGCTCCTAGAATTTTCCCTGAAAAGGATAATGGCCGTAATGTTTTTTCGTTAGAATATTCAAATAAAAAGATTCCAAGTGTACCGACAATCAATAAAAAAGAAGTTGTTATCAAAACAATTTTGGTGTGCAAGGATAATCGTTTAGACCTACGGAACTCAAAAAGTTCATTCATGACGATAAAGCCAATGCCGCCAATTATAATTAATGCACAGATGGTTAACACAACTGTGGGATCACTTACATAACCTGTTAAACTTTGAAAATGGCCGATAATATCAAACCCTGCATTGTTAAAATTAGAGATTGAATGAAAAATTCCAAAATAAATTGCTGTTCCTAATGGCATGTCGAGAGAAAATCGAATGGATAAAATTAGTGCCCCTACAAATTCGATTACCGCCGTAAATACTAAAATCCGTCTTGCAAGACGAACTACCCCCTCCATCGATAGGTTGTTTAAAGATTCTTGCAGCAGAATTCTTTCCTTTAGGGAAATTCTTTTCCCTAGTAGAAATGCAAAAAGGGTTGCAAACGTCATAAATCCAAGTCCTCCGACTTGAATCATAAACAAAATAACTAATTGGCCAAATAAAGTAAAGGTGGTACCAGTATCCACAACCACAAGTCCTGTTACACATGTGGCTGAGGTGGCAGTAAACATGGCATTTAAAAAAGACAAACCATGACCATTCGTTGTTGCTGCCGGTAGTGTTAAGCAAATGGTTCCTAATAATATAATAATGGCAAATCCCAAAACAAGAGTCTTAGGTGGATCAAGAAAGTTCCTTTTTTGATGCATATTTTTCGTCCTATCCCATTTTTTTTTGACAATAAATCTTCTATATATATATAATGCGTAATGATAAAATACATATTACAGGAAAAATATACTACTAGATTAAATTTATGTAAATAATTTCTTTCATTTGTGTCATACCTCACTGTTTTATATAGGAAAGTGTTCTATAATACTGAAAGAAAATTTTTCAATTGTCTGGATTTACATCGTAAATATATAACGGTTGTTTAAGGGGATAATTAGTGGAAAGGGATTATGTGGGGGATGAAAATGAAACAAGGAACAAAACAACTTTTTGTTCAAACAGGAAGTCTTGTCGCTGGATTTATGGTTTGGGTGCTTATTTCCTCACTTATGCCTTTTATAAAGGCAGATACTCTTTAATTGGACTGGACATTATGCGATCGGGTTTATGTCCCTATCTGAATTCTCACTTGCTAGTCTAGTCATCGTTGTTTGGCTTTACTATCAAGATAAGCTCGACATATCAGTTAAGATCGTGAATCATGCATTGGATGGTATTTGTGTAACGGATGTCAATGGAATCATTCAAAGCGTCAACCCAGCCTATACAAAAATTACGGGCTATAGTCAGCAAGAAGTCGTGGGAAAAACACCAAGCGTTCTTCAATCTGGTGAACATGATAATGAATTTTATAAAAAAATGTGGTATAGCCTAAAAACAGAAGGAATTTGGAAAGGCTACATCTGGAATAAGCGGAAAAACAATGAGATTTATAAAGAATGGTTAACCATTACGGCAATCAAAGACGACGCCGGATAAACAAAAAACTATGTAGGAATGTTCAACGAAGAAAATAAAAATTCTACGGAAAAATAAATGCAAACAAAGAGATCTTCCCAAAAAGGAGGTCTCATTTTTTTGGGATTTTTCCGGATTAGGTAAAAAATATTACAACTTTTTGTCAAACCGCTTGAGTTCACAGTTCCTTCACTATTTTTGTGACGTACGTCACAAAAATCATGTTACTATGTGGTTTATATTAATATCATCAACACAACAACACAGATAATTAAAATTTTGATAACCATATAGGGGGAGAAAAGTATGGCACGATTAAATTATTGGAATCCAGAAGACGAGAAATTCTGGAACGCAGAAGGAAAAAAACATGCAAAAAGGAATCTATGGATCTCAGTACCATCATTGATGCTCGCTTTTATCGTGTGGCAAATTTGGTCAGTGGTGGCAGTCAGACTTAACGATATCGGCTTCCACTTTACCGAGGAACAATTATTTACCCTAGCAGCAATCCCAGGTCTTGTCGGTGCAACACTTCGTTTTGTCTACACATTCGCAGTTGGATCAATAGGCGGGAAGAACTGGACAGTAATTTCAACAGCTATCCTTGCGATTCCAGCAATTGGTATTGGATTTGCAGTCCAAAATCCTGACACACCATTTTCAATCATGCTATTACTAGCAGCACTTTGTGGACTTGGCGGTGGGAACTTTTCATCTTCTTCAGCTAATATTAGCTTTTTCTTTCCGAAAAAGGAAAAAGGAACAGCACTTGGAATTAATGGCGGATTAGGAAACATGGGTGTATCAGTTGTTCAGTTCGTTACACCATTAATTATTACTTCAGGAACTTTCGCACTTGTTGGCGGAAAACAAGTTCTAGCAAATGGCCAGGAAGTATGGTTACAAAACGCAGCATTTATCTGGGTAATCCCAATTGTGATTATGACATTGCTTGCCTTCTTTAAAATGGATAATGTTCCAGGTGCGACACAATCGGTTGCAGACCAATTCGTGATTGTAAAACGGAAACATACTTGGATTATGACGGCCCTTTATGTAGCAACATTTGGTTCATTCATTGGTTATTCTGCGGCATTCCCGCTTTTATTAAGGTCACAATTTCCTGAACACATCTCACTTGCATTTCTTGGTGCTTTAGTTGCAGCAGCTGCAAGACCAGTAGGAGGGTGGATGGCTGATAAACTTGGCGGTGCAAGAATAACAGCCTATGTTTTAGTCATTATGGGAATTGGAGCAACTGGAGTTATTTACTTCTTAAATGGTAAACAATTTGCAGGCTTCTTAATTGCTTTCTTAGTTCTATTCTTAGCATCAGGTATTGGTTCTGGTTCAACATTCCAAATGATTCCAAACATCTTTATTCTAAAAGAAGCAGCACCAGTGATCGGATTTTCAGCAGCATTTGCGGCATATGGCTCATTCTTTATTCCAAAGCTTTTCGGATGGTCTGTTAATGCGACTGGTACACCTGTAACTGCTTTCTACTTCTTTATCGGTTTCTACGTAATTGCTTTTGGACTTAACTGGTTCTTTTATCAAAGAAAAGCTACAGTGGCAAAATCAATTGCAAAACAAGTTGGATAATTTCCATTACATGAACAAAGGTGTGGTGTGAGGCAGGAATCCTATCCTGCCTTTCATTTTTTTTGTGCATGTAGGAAAATGAAAAAGGCCATCTCTTCGATGAAAAAATGGCCTAAACATGTTAATCTTCTACTAGTTCCCCAATTTCAACATTAGATCGTTCTTCAAGCGGGCCGCGCAAATGAACTGTTGCTGTTTTTCCGTCTTCATTTAATTGGTCAATCCATACGGAAGCCCCATTGTATTTAACTTCTATATTTGCTGAGGAAGACAGAATTTGTTTTACTCGATTAGCGTTCATGGTTTCACTCCTAAAAGAATAGTCATTATATTATTTGAACTGAATTATTTTTTCATACTAATGTCTATTTTGTAATCGCTTTCTTCTATTATATACATTTTTTTAGTGATCGAATGGATATTGAATCTGTACACCATTTAGAGTTCCAGGCTCTTCAAGAGTTTCAAGGCTAGCCAAGTAATTGTCTAACTCAATTTGTAGTCCTTTTGGGGCACCAGATTTTAAATGCCAATTTCCAGGTTCATCAACGAAATAAGGACTTTTTGTAAACTCAGGCCTAATTCTCGGCATAAATGATTCCTCTTTTCAGTTTAATTCTTATGTCCTTCGCGGTTATGCTTTCCAACAAAAAATAAAATTATTCAGTACACATTCTGTAAAAGATAAGACTAAATTCATCTTGCACCACACAACTTTCGAGTTTATGATATGTAGAAATGTTATCCCGATTTGGATTGTTTTTGGAAGATGCTGCCTGTAATGGTAAATTGAAAAAATATGAAACTATTTTTATGTCAATTCGTCTTATATAAATGAAGAATGAAAACAGTCATGTCCCACAAATGACGAACATACAAATTAAAGGAATGTTTCGATCAATGGAAACAAGCAAATTGTCATCACGATCGATGAATTCCGTCGAAACAATAAAAATAATGACATAAAATATTGTCATTAATAATACATTAAATGGCATGGTTTATGTTTTTATTTTTAAAGAAAATGTGATATAGTAATTGAGGTTCGTTTACCGAAGCTTAATTGGTAAGTGAGAGGAGAAGTTAGAAATGAATAAAATAAGACTACCTAAAAAATTCAACAATAGTCATATTACATTCTTCGCTATTGCGGTTATATTATTCTGGATCAAAACATATGCGGCATATCAAATTGAATTTAACCTTGGCATTGATAATAACCTGCAGAAATTTTTGTTACTAATCAACCCATTAAGTTCAGCGCTTTTCTTTTTTGGATTTGCACTGCTCTTTAAGAAGCGTACAAAGCTTGTTATGATTATCACTAATTTCCTATTATCTTTCTTGTTGTACGCAAATATTGCGTATTATCGTTTTTTTAATGACTTTATTACAGTACCTGTTTTAATGCAGACTAAAACAAATGCAGGACAATTGGGTGACAGTGCACTTTCTTTAATGTCCCCATTCGATATTTTATATTTCACTGATTTTTTTATTTTAATTGCGCTTGCACTAACAGTTTTCAAGAATGTTACGGTAACGAACAGGAAGTCATTTAAAATTGTGCTTTTATTTGCTATTACTACCTTTTTGTTTAATTTAGGATTAGCAGAAAAGGATCGTCCGCAATTACTTTCACGATCCTTTGACAGAAACTATTTAGTAAAATATCTAGGTGCGTATAACTTTACGATTTATGATGTCATTCAAAACGTAAAATCATCCAGTCAGCGGGCATTAGCGGATAGCAGCGATATTACTGATGTTGAGAACTATCGTAAGGCAAATTATGCAGCACCAAATCCTGATTACTTTGCTAAAGCAAAAGGAATGAACGTCATTTATATTTCTATGGAATCGTTCCAAAGCTTTATGATTGATTATAAAATGCCTGATGGTCAGGAAGTAACACCATTTTTAAATTCATTAGCACATGATGGCAGCACCTTTTATTTTGATAACTTTTATCATCAAACAGGACAGGGGAAAACATCTGATGCCGAATTTTTGATGGAAAACTCTTTATATCCAATGGCTCAAGGTGCTGTTTTTGTTAATAAAGCTCAAAATACGTATCAGGCTATGCCTTCCATTCTAAAAGGACAGGGTTATAGCTCGGCTGTATTACATGGGAACTATAAAACGTTCTGGAATCGAAATGTTATCTATAAAGCATTTGGTTACGATCAATTTTTTGATGCTGAATACTATAACATGACAGATGAAAATACGAAAAACTATGGTATGAAAGACAAACCATTCTTTAAAGAATCGATTCCGCTGCTTGAGAGCTTAAAGCAGCCGTTCTATACAAAGTTTATTTCTTTGTCAAACCATTTCCCATTTGAAATGGATCCAGAGGATACAGATTTTCCTGCCGGTGATTATGGTGATACGGTTGTTAACCAATATTTTCAATCTGCACACTATATGGATCAGGCTTTTGAACAGTTTTTTAATGACTTAAAAGCAAACGGTATGTATGATAATACTGTTATTGTTATGTATGGTGATCACTACGGTATTTCAGAAAACCATAACGAAGCAATGGCAAAGGTTTTAGGGGTAGACGAAATCACTCCAGCCATTAATGCTAAGCTGCAGCGTGTACCATTGTTTATCCACGTACCTGGTGTAAAAGGTGGAGTACAGCACCAAGTTGGCGGAGAAGTAGACGTAAGGCCGACAGTGCTTCACTTATTAGGAACAGATACAAAGGATTACATGGAATTTGGCTCTGATTTATTATCACCACAACATCGTAATTGGGCTTTATTTAGAAATGGTGATTTTGTTTCATCTGATGTCATTCAAATAAAGGATAAATGTTACGCTGATGCTACCGGTGAATTAATGGAAAATCCTGAAGCATGTAAGGATATTTCAGAAAAAGTAAATACAGAGCTGCAAATGTCCGACGAAATTGTCTATAAAGATTTATTACGTTTCTATAAACCTGAAGGATATACCCCAATTAACCCTAACGATTATGAATATTTAGGGCCAAAAGGGAGAACGACAAAAACAACTGAAAATAATTAATCAAGAGAGAAGATTTATTCTTCTCTCTTTTTTCAATATAGCCATATTGGACATGTTGGCATATAATAAGTAAAATCGTTATTTTGAAATATTTAGGAGGGAAAACGCATGAGAGACGTCACCTTATTAAATATATTCGAGCATCACATTGCTCAAAAATATTTGAACCGTTCCGGACTTGCCCATGCGATTGCTGTTGCTTATCATGCCTTTCATTTAGGAAAAGAACATCAACTAGATATCGATATAGCTGCCAAAGCAGGACTACTCCATGATATGGGTCATTATACCTGGTATAAAAATGGAAAATGGGATTATGACTTGTATAAGCAGAATGATATCCATCCGATTAAAGGGGCAGAAAGGGCACACAAGCTGCTAATTCGTCTTGGTGAGAATCCAATCAAAGCCAAAACCATTGCACTCGCCATACTCTTCCATACAGATTCCTTTTTACCTTCGAATGATATTATAAGGACGCCGTTACAGCAAATTGTGAAATGGGCGGATGAAAAGGATGAGGAAGAGGGTGGGATGCACCATTATCGTACCATTGACTATGAACGGGCCAGACAAATCATTATCCGCTTAGATCAATGGATTGACAGGGAGTATGAATAAGAAAAGCGCAAGCGCCCTGGAGCTGGACAATTCTCAAAGTCGAAATTTATACTTTTTTATCTTAAAAAAATAGAGGCTGTGCATATTGTATGCACAGCCTCTTGCCTTATCTTCGAGTAAATCCTTCTTCACGCAAAAATTCCTCTGCTTCTTCATATGTATCGAAGCTAGCATCAAGGTTTAGCCCAAAGTAAATATTCCAGGCTTCGTTTTCATAAACCAAGATTAGAAGATTGTTTTCCCCATCAACCCAACGCTCTTTATCTGAATCACCGACAATTGCTTCCTCTGCTGCAGTTTTTTCAATTGGTGATAGAGCTCGGATTGCTTCTTTTAACAAATGGTGCAATTGATCTGCAGAAAAATCGCGGATATTTACCAAACCTTTTTCATCACTGTCATAACTCGCCAAATGTCCGGCGTAAACATAGCCATTTCCATTTGGATGTAAGTGATAAACAATATTTTTCTTATCGGAAATACTGTTTTGAAATTGGAAATTGACACGTCCAAGTGAAACGTTTTTTCTTTCTAATTCGTCAAAAGCTTCGATAATCACTAGTTTTTCATT
Source organism: Neobacillus sp. NPDC097160 (assembly GCF_044762155.1). NCBI lineage: Bacteria > Bacillati > Bacillota > Bacilli > Caryophanales > Bacillaceae > Neobacillus > Neobacillus sp. NPDC097160. The sequence continues at coordinate 387,077 of NZ_JBIWDU010000003.1, forward strand.
AAATGTAAGCATAATTTCCTCCATCTGTTTTTGTACATAATCCTTAATAATACAGATTTTTCACCTAAAGGTAAAACTAAATCACTTTTAGGAAAAAGAAACTATTTGTAATTTTTTATATATGGTGTAAAATTACACTAAAGAGGAAAAATAAGGTATGCCTTAGAGTTAATAATTGAGCTTTTACTATCAAGGGTATGAATTGAGGGGAGATTGAATGGAGCCGAATAGTAAAGAAGAGAGAAGAAGGATTTTTAGGACTGAGCTATTCACGTTAGGAGAAGAAGGATATTTATCTGCGGGAATCGTCGAGACCGTAGCTAAAGCACATCATCAATACCACTTAGATTTAGCAGATATAGAGGCAATTCCACTCACCACTGAACCGGATGCACCGGATGAACTTAAACCAAAATCAGTTCCGCAAAAACCGCAAAAGGTGAAAAAGACACTTACACCTGAAGAGGTTCGCGAAAGAAATATTACTTGGTTATTAAATATTGGGGTCATTTTTTTATTAATTGGCGGTTTGTTTGTGGCAACAAGTAATTGGGAATCAATGACAAGCTTTATGAAAAGTGGGTCTATTGCTATCGTATCGTTACTTTTTTACTTCATTGCTCTCTTAACGAGAAAAGTGTTGCATATCGATAAAACGGCATTTGCTTTTACTGTCCTAGGAAGTTTATTTCTGCCGATCTTTATCCTTTCCTTAGGCTGGTTTGGCCTTTTAGGATCGTATTTATCGATAGGTGGTGAAGGACGATATTTTCTCGGGATGCTCGGAAGCTTACTGCCGCTGATTGTTTATTTGTTATTTGCCAAGAACTTAGCTTCTAGACTATTTGTTTGGTTTAGTTATATTTCGCTATCTACTGGGGTGGCCTTTTTATTGGCAGGCGGCAAACTAAAGGTGGATTACTTCTATCTAGGGATGATGGCTTTTAACGCTATTCTCATTTTTATTTATCACAAGATTAAGGGCAAGGAATCGATTAAATTCTTTACGAAAGAATTTGTACCATATGTCCAGGTTAATCTTGTCTTATCGACTCTTTTTATGCTTTTTTTATACGAGAACGAGGTCATTTATAGCTTTAATCTTTTGGTGACTGCGATTATATATTTATCGATGATGTATGTCAGCGGGAAAAAAGAATATCATTTTATTTTTAGTGCTATGGTAGTTTATGGTGCCTATCAACTGATAGAACATAGCTTCCTAGATTATTTTGGCGAAATTGTCTATGCATTAATAGGATTTGGAATGGTTTTTGTACCTAAGGTATTAGATGATAAATTTTCATTAAATAAAGTATTTCACTATACTAGTGCAGTGATTTCAGGGTTTGCCTTTATTTACATTAGTTTAGAGGGCATACTGCTTCGTGCAGGGAATCCATCCGTTGTGCTCATGATCGCCTATTTAATCATTGCCGCGAATTTTATTTATTTATCCTATAATAGCCCAGGATGGTTATTTCCGTATTTAAGTTCAATCTTTGTTGCATCCGGTGTTTATGAAGCCATTGCGATACTGGTTCGTCCAGTTAATGTGTTCAATTTTTCGCTAACGTTAGCGATTACGGGGTTTATCCTGTTTACTGTCTTTGGGATTACCAATTTATCGAAGTATGTAAAATTCATTCGGACGGCATCAATGGACTTGGGATTAACAATAATGGGAATTTCCATCATGATGGCTCTTGCTTTTCTATTGTGGTGGGAATTGGGGGTTATGCTCTTCCTTTCCGGTATTGCCTTCTTTTTCCTTCACAAGTATGAGGAAAGGGAGGCATTAAAGGATGTAGCTATCTGGTTACTGCCGGTATCACTTGGTCTTGCTGTTGTCGCTTTTGGCGAAGAAATCAATACTAATTATCCTGTTTATTTTAACGAATATGGCTATGCCATTAATTTTGACATTGGGGCGATGCTGGTTTTATTAACCTACTTTAGTTGGAGAAAAGCATCCGAAATTAAATTAGCCCAAGCTTCATTGTATACATCACAAGCACTTTATTCGATTGCCATAATCCTGGCATTATTTAGCCCGATTAATCAATTATGGGTTCAGCCACTTGTATTGTTGGTAGGAATCGGCATGTATTATTATTTTTATAAAAAGAATGGGGCAAAATGGGACCCGTTTCTTGTTAGTATTGCGGCACTATTGTCCTACTTTTCGATTATTCATGCGACTACACTTAAGTTAACGATTAGTGAGCCGCTGAATTCGTTAATCGCTTCTACAAGTGCGGTAATCTTGCTAGTGATTGCATATCTTTACAAAACAAAGGATCCAAACTTATCAAATGCCTTTGCCTGGACAGGTCACATTATTTATCCCATCGTACTTGCATTTACTTGGTTTACTTTTCATACAGACGCAGTCTACAGCTTCATCCTCGCGTTGGCAGGATATTCAGTTAGCACGAGATTAGCTTTAATGGAATGGAAAATCAAAGTATTTCTTTATGGATGTTTTACTTCATTGTTTTTTATTGTTTCATCAGGGTTGGAAATGTTCGTTGGTCAAACAATCGGACGATATGAATTTCCAATCACGAGCGGCCTAATCCTTATTTTCGCACTGCTTGCCAAGGGGGAATTTAAAAAACGAACAGCCTTTTACTTTGTCCCATTTTCGATGATTGGGATCGTCTTTATGCTGATAACTTATCCGTTTGACTGGCTGCCGTACTTTATTACCTGTGCCTATATCTTTGGAATCTTATTCTATTTGCATAAGATTAAATGGGATGTATTTGGAATTGTGCCAATATTCTTATCGTTTTTGGCGACAGTTGAATTTTCATTTTTTAGTGAAATGACTGAGCTTGAAAAATTGCTTCTATCAGGCGGTTTGGGGATTCTGATGACGATTATCGGGCAGATTGTTTACAAAAAGCTGTTTGAAAGTGGAACAAAGCTTCAGGAAATAAAGATAGACGGATATTCAGTGGTGTCACTCTTATATTTTTGGTTTATGTACTTTTTTGCAGATCAGCATCTTTGGAGCCATGCGCTGCCGGGTATTCTAATTGCGGCTGTGCTCTTTCTGCAAAGAAAAAGAGTACCGTTGAGCGTCTCAGTCTTTATGCCAATTCTAGGTGGTGCCTATTTATTAGAGCCATACTATGGGATCATCAATCAGTTAAATCTCCCGTCATTATGGGAACGGGAAATCCTTGTTCTTCCTTATGTTATTCTCGTTATTTTCTTACGCCAAAGTTTAAAAGGGCGTTATGCGGATATTACAAAAGCTATCCAATGGGGAGTACTAATAATCGTATCTCTGATCTTAATTCAAGATGGTTTGGCGAGCAATACGATTTATGATGCGATTATATTAGGGTCACTCTCATTGATATCGATGCTGGCGGGGATGTTCCTGCAAATAAAATCATACTTTTTCGTCGGATCCGGTGTTTTACTATTAAATGTCTTCCTGCAAACAAGGCCATATTGGGGGAACATGCCGTGGTGGGTTTATTTATTAATTGCCGGTCTAATCTTAATCACCGTTGCAAGCTTTAATGAATGGCATAAGCAAAAAGCGCAAAAGGGCGAATCGACCTTTATCACCGTCCTGAAGGAAAAAGTAATTGATAAAATAAAAAAGTGGGATTAAATTGATTGGGTTGTGCCGGTATACCGGCATGATTCATTTTTTAATTGATAAATATCATAAGGTCTGTTACAATGATATTAATTAAATAATTGTTGAATTTGGAGGAGCCTGTCACCAAGGGATAACTATGTCCATTGGTTGATAGGCTTTTTTGCATTCACAAGGAAAGAGTCTGTTGCTTAGAAAACAGACTCTTTTTAATTTTACAAAAAAGGATAAGTGATTGGATGGAATTACTATTTGAATTAGCGATTATTTTATTTGCCTCGAAAATCGCAGGGGACATTAGTGTAAAGTTAGGGCAGCCCTCAGTGCTAGGGAAACTTCTGGTCGGAATTATTTTAGGGCCAGCGGTATTAGGGCTTATTTCCGAAACGAAAACATTGGAAGATCTAAGCCAAATTGGTGTCATTATGTTGATGTTTATTGCCGGTATGGAAACGGATTTAGATGAATTTAAACGGTCAGGGAAAGCCTCTACACTTGTTGGATTAAGTGGTATAATCGTTCCCTTATTTGTAGGATACTTGGCTGGTATTATGATGAATATGTCGACATTTGAAGCCATCTTTTTAGGGTTATTGCTTTCGGCGACAAGTGTTAGTATCTCCGTGCAAGCACTGAAAGAGTTGAATAAAATGCAGTCAAAAGAAGGAACTGCGATTTTAGGGGCAGCCGTAATCGATGATGTCGTTGTGATCATTGCCTTAGCATTTTTGATGAGCATGGCCGGCGGAGATGTTAATTTAACGCTGGTTATTGTGAAGAAGGTGCTCTTTTTTGCAGGTGCCTTTTTTATAGCTTGGAAGGTTGTTCCGTGGGTTTTAAATAAGTTTGCACCTTTAAAAGTGACAGAATCGCTGCTTTCTGCCGCATTAATCATCTGCTTTCTCTTTGCTTATGTGGCCGAGTTAACAGGCGTTGCCGCCATTATTGGCGCCTATATTGCAGGTGTAGCAATAAGTCAGACGAAATTTAAACATGAGATATTTGAAAAGGTGGAAACAATCGGCTATTCCATTTTTGTACCTGTTTTCTTTACATCTATCGGCGTCAAGGCAAGCTTCGATGGAATCTCGCAACATTTAGGCGTCATCATAGGGCTTAGTATTCTAGCAATCTTAACAAAGTTGATTGGTGCAGCTGCCGGTGCCAAATTAGCAAAATTCTCATGGAAGAGCTCCCTTGGAATTGGAGCGGCAATGGTCTCACGGGGAGAAGTCGCGTTAATTATCGCTGCCATAGGCTTAGAAACAAAATTAATCAGTCAGGAGCTTTTCGCGATATTAGTCATTGTCGTTTTAGTTACCACCATTGTTACACCTCCAATGATGAAATTCTTTTTTAAACAAAGTGATAAACAAAAAGAAATGAAAATTACCGCATAATCAAACAATCCAGCCAAACGAGAGGCTGGATTGTTTTCGTATTATGAAGCTGATTTAATGGCTTTTGGTTCTGCTAATTGGAGCGGCAATGGTCTCACGGGGAGAAGTCTTCATAAACGGCAATCACCGCCATATAAATCGTACAGTTTGCAAAAATATGACCAAACGCATATGTTAAATGTTTTGCGAGCATTGGATCAAAGGTAAATTTAGAATTTAAACTAGTAATCTTTTAAAAAAACTATTTCTTATTATTATTGTTAATTAAAAAGACCCCCATGATAATAAAGGGATGGTCGAATCATATTGTAAAGTGTTAAACAAAAACTATTCAATGGAGGTTAGGTATGGGAAACGTTTTAATTGATATCGACAAATTACTAGAAGCGACATCAGATCTAACATCTGAGAAAAGCAGTCACAAAGTAAAAAAAGTTGAGATTGATCAATTACTTGAGAATACCCGTGATTGGTAAGACACATATTTTTGTTCATCCATTCATAATTTAGAATATAGGATTGAATGCCTTCTATTAGCATAGAAGGCATTTTTTTCCTTATCTATAGTTATGCTGCTTTAAAGCAAAAAAATATTTTTGCGATTTCTATTGCTTTTGGACTAAAAAAATACTAGAATAATTTCTAATATATTTAATTTTTAGAAAATTAGGAAGCTAAATTTAGGGGGATGTAAACAAATGAAGAAAAAAGTTAAGGGATTATCGATTGCGTTGGCAGGAATGCTGCTGCTCGCCGGCTGCGGCAGTAAAGAATCAGCAGGCGGTTCGGAAAAGGGTGGAGCGGATAAGGAGTTTAAGGTCGGCATTAGCCAATTTGCTCCGCATCCCTCTTTAGATGCAGCGACAGAAGGGTTTAAAAAGGCTTTAAAGGACAAAGGAATTAAGGTAAAGTATGATGAACAAAATGCCCAGGCGGATCAGAATAATGTCCAGACGATTGCCAAGAATTTCGTTGGCGATAAGGTAGACCTGATTTTTGCCAATGCCACTCCAAGTGCAACAGCAGCATTGAATGCGACAAAGGAAATCCCTATTGTCTTTACATCAGTAACAGATCCGGTTGTTTCTGAATTGGTGGAAGCCCTTGATAAACCAGGAAAAAATATTACCGGAACAACTGACAACCATCCTGATGCTACTAAAACAACGATTCACTTTATTACTGACGAAGTAAAGGCAAAAAATATCGGTGTCATCTATAATTCAGGTGAACTGAATTCAGAAGTGCAAGTAAAAGAAGTGAAAAAGTTAGTTGAAGAAAAGGGTGCAAAGCTTGTCGAAGTTTCCGTAGCCACTACATCAGAAGTGAAACAAGCTACCGAGTCATTAGTCGGCCGTGTGGATGCGATATACGTTCCAACAGATAATACGGTTGTTACTGCTCTTGATTCTGTTATTGCCGTTGCCAACAGCAAAAAAATTCCACTTTTCGTTGGTGAGCTGGATTCTATGAAAAAAGGCGCGGTAGCAGCAAGCGGTTTTAGCTACTTTGACCTCGGTTATCAATCCGGTTTAATGGCGGTGGATATTTTAACCGGGAAGAAAAAGCCTTCTGAAATTCCAGTTGAACTTCCTAGTAGCTTAAAACTAGTTATCAATAAAAAAGCCGCCGAGGCACAAGGCTTAAAGGTAAAAGAAGAATGGAGCAAGCTTGGCGAGTTTTATGACGGTAAATAATCAATGATATTATTCAAGGAGGAGACCTTTTGGGAGGTTACCTCCTTGATTCTTGCATAAGAATATGGCCTAAATCCATTAAAACCTTAGGTCAAAGAAATAATGAAAGGATGATCTCAATGTTTACAGCCATATTTGGATCATTTGAAGCAGGTATCATCTATGCGATTATGGCGCTGGGCGTCTATCTTTCCTTTCGTATTCTGGATTTCCCGGATTTAACGGTGGATGGGAGTTTTGTAACGGGGGCAGCACTTTCAGCGGTTTTAATTGCGAATGGAGTAAACCCATTTATCGCTACAATTGCAGCCTTATTTGCCGGTTTTGCTGCCGGATGTATAACAGGACTATTGCATACATTTGGAAAAATTAACAACTTGCTCGCCGGAATCCTAATGATGATTGCCCTTTACTCTATTAATCTTAGAATCATGGGACGCTCAAATATTCCCTTATTAAATACAGATACCACTTTTACAAAAATCAGCGGCTTTTTTGAAAAAACAGGAATTGATTCGTTCTTCAATAGTATTCTCTCGGCGGTTGGTCTTGGTGACGATCTGCCGGAAACATGGGGAATTCTTATTTTCATGATCTTTGTGACCTTCCTGATTAAATTCTTTACGGACTGGTTTTTAAAAACGGAAATTGGTCTTGCTATTCGAGCAACAGGGGACAATAAACGGATGATTCGCAGCCTTTCCGCTAATACCAACCTGCTAGTCATTCTCGGCCTTGGCTTATCTAATGCGTTGGTTGCATTCTCTGGGGCCCTGATTGCCCAACAAAGCGGATTCGCAGATGTTGGGATGGGAATTGGGATGATTGTAATAGGTTTAGCTTCTGTCATAATCGGTGAAGCGCTATTTGGGACAAGAACGATTGCTAGAACCACCCTTGCCGTTATTGGCGGTGCTATTATTTATCGACTAGTAATTACCTTAGCTCTTCGTGTGGGTTTCTTAGAAACAGGTGATATGAAACTGATAACTGCGCTGATTGTCATTATTGCATTAACAGCTCCAAAAATTATCGACGGTTTCAAAGAAAAAAAGCGGAAAGCTCGAAGAAAATTAGAATTAATGGATATCATCCAAACTTCTGCAGAGGCGAAGGGGGAACATCATGCTGCAATTAAATCAGATTCATAAGATTTTTAATGAAGGGACACCTGATGAAAAAATTGCCATCGATCATGTGACTCTTTCCCTAAAGCCAGGAGATTTCGTGACGGTCATTGGCAGTAACGGTGCCGGGAAATCTACGTTGATGAATATCATTTCCGGTGTGTTAACCCCAGATGTCGGGGTTGTTCAAATCGGTGGAAAGAATGTTACCAATATGTCGGAATTTAATCGTTCAAAAATGATTGGGCGTGTCTTTCAGGACCCGATGGCCGGAACAGCCCCAAGTATGACGATAGAAGAGAATCTCTCTATGGCGTATTCTCGGAACAAAACGAGAACACTGCGGAGAGGTGTAACGAAAAAAAGACGGGATTATTTCCGTGAAGTATTGGAAACACTGCATCTCGGATTGGAAAACCGTCTTAATGCTAAGGTCGGCTTGCTCTCTGGCGGAGAACGGCAGGCCCTATCCTTATTAATGGCTACCTTCACTGAACCATCCATCCTTCTTCTAGATGAACATACGGCTGCCCTTGATCCATCGCGGGCTGAGGTGATCACGAACCTGACAAAGGAAATTGTCAATAAATACAACCTTACTACCTTAATGGTAACGCATAACATGCAGCAAGCCATTGATCTTGGTAATCGATTAATTATGATGGATAAGGGGCAAGTCATCTTAGAGGTTAATGAGGAAAATAAACAAAAACTAACGATTGAAGGTTTATTGAGTGAATTTAAGAGAATTCGCGGTGTGCAAATGGCGAATGACCGCGCGATTCTTTCGTAGGGAAAAAATAGTTTTTTACAAATTTAGACACTTTTTGTTTGTGAAAAATATATTTCCAATATATATGCAGTGGAAACATGCCTGTTTAGGTATGTTTCTCTTTTTTACTAAGGGAAATATTTGTGGCTTGACCTGCATTCTTTAGCACGCAAAAGCGGTATTGCTGTACATCCTGCTCTTGAGTGGACAACAAACCTTCATTTAAAATTAATTCTGAATATTAATACTTTTACTAAAATGGGGGTTTCTACATGAAAGAAAAGAGACTAAGGGCCGACCAGCTTGTTGATGACTTTTTTCCAGTACGGGATGTTGATTATATTGAGATATACACCGGAAATGCCAAACAAGCCTGTCACTTTTTCTGTACAGCATATGGATTTAAGCCTGTTGCCTATTCCGGCCTCGAAACCGGAAATCGTGAAACCGCTTCCTATTGTTTAAAGCAGCGAAATATTCGTCTCGTTCTTACAGGCTCCTATTCTGAAGACAGCAGGGTTGCCCAGTTTGTCAAGAAACACGGTGACGGTGTAAAGGACATTGCCCTCTTGGTCGACGATGTCGAGAAGGCGTTTGAAGAAGCGGTAAATAGGGGAGCAATTGCACATGCTGTTCCATTTACATTGGAGGACGCCCATGGTGTTGTCAAGAAAGCCGTTCTTGGTACATATGGCGATACAATCCATACGTTAATTGAACGGAAAAACTATCATGGTGCGTTTTTTCCAGGTTACGAACCATACACTACAGCATTGCCAATTGAGGATGCCGGTTTAATTGGAATTGATCATGTGGTGGGTAATGTGGAGAGGATGGAGGAGTGGGTAGAATATTACTCAAAGGTGATGGGCTTTAAGGAAATGAAACACTTCTCTGACAAGGACATTACGACGGAATACTCTGCGCTCATGTCAAAGGTGATGCATAATGGCGGCCGGATTAAATTCCCTATTAATGAACCTGCGGAAGGGAAACGTAAATCACAAATCCAGGAATATCTAGAATTCTACAATGGCCCTGGGGTACAGCATTTGGCGATTTTAACGGAAGATATTGTTTCAACTGTAACCACTTTGAAAAAGAATGGGGTAGAATTCCTTAAAACCCCAGCGACTTATTATGAATCCCTAGGAGAGCGGATCGGCAAAATTGATGAAGAAATTGAACAGCTTCGTGAACTCAATATTTTGGTGGATCGTGATGATGAAGGGTATTTACTGCAAATTTTCACAAAACCAATCGTCGACCGCCCTACATTATTCATTGAAATCATCCAGCGGAAAGGTGCCCGCGGTTTTGGTGAAGGAAACTTTAAGGCACTGTTTGAATCAATTGAAAGGGAACAAGAGAGACGCGGAAACCTGTAGATGATAGATTTATAAAAGGTATAGTAAAGGGGATCCCTACCATATGGTTCGGATAAGGGGAGAGTACATTTCTCCCTTTTTTCAAAGGAAAACATCGTTTTAGAAAGCGTGGTGGAATCAATTGGAAATCACTCCGGCGGCACTTGAATGGAGAGACGCCTACAAACTATTAGTTGGATCGATATTGCCTCGTCCGATTGCCTTTGTGTCAACAATGGATGAAAAGGGGACGGCCAATGCCGCGCCATTTAGTTTTTTTACCGCTATTTGTGCAGATCCCATGCTTATTTGTTTTTCACCAATGCGAAGGGGTACGGATGGTGCTAAAAAAGATACCCTCGTCAATATAGAAAGTAACGGTCAATTTGTGATAAATATTGTCAGTGAGAGTATGGCACAGCAAATGAATGATTGTGCCATTGAATTTGCCCCGGATATTGATGAAATGGATGAAGCGGGTCTGACAAAAGAAGCAAGTGTGTGTGTGCGGGTGCCGCGTATTAGAGAATCTCTTGTCCATTTAGAATGTGAACTACATCAAGTGCTGCATTTTGGAAATAAACCGGGAGCCGGCAGCCTAGTAATAGGCAAAGTGGTTCACGTCCATGTGAAGGATGAACTTTTTGACAATGGGAGAATTGATACGGAAAAATTACAACCGATTGGAAGAATGGCCGGCAACAGTTTTACCGACCCATTGGCCAAAACGTTTGAAATGATTCGAAAAACGGAAAAAAGGTGAGTACTGTGAAATTTGTAACCTTTGAAAAAGAAGATGGGTCAATCAGCGCAGGGTGGTTAATAGACGAAGAACATGTATTGGATATGTTCGAAGCATCCAGTGGGCTCCTTCCTAATAATCTTCTAGATTTTCTCGATCATTCTAAAGAATATATGAAGAAAGTGGCTAGTTTAACCCAAGTAACATGCGGGAAAAGAGGGGTGTACCAATTAAGTGAAATCCATTTAAAAGCACCAATCCCGATGCCTAGAAGCTTTCGTGACTTTTATGCCTTTGAGCAGCATGTGAAAACGGCCAGGGAAAACCGTGGACTCGAGATGATTTCAGAGTGGTACGAAATCCCTGTTTTTTACTTTTCTAATCATCTTGCGATTAAGGGACCAGGGGAAGATATTGTATTGCCTAATGAGTGCGAGCGGCTTGATTATGAACTTGAAATTGCCTGTATCATTGGTAAGGAAGGCAGGAATATACCCGAGGATGAGGCAGATGACTATATATTTGGGTATTGCATATTAAATGATTGGAGTGCAAGAGACCTGCAAAGAAAAGAAATGAAGGTAGGTCTTGGACCAGCAAAGGGGAAGGACTTTTCAACATCAATTGGTCCGTGGATTGTCACAAAAGACGAGCTTGCATCGCTTAAACGGGGGAAGGGCTTTGATTTATCGATGAAAGCACGTGTGAATGGGAAACTGCTGTCTGAAGGGAATATGAAGGATATTTATTATTCCTTTGGCGAAATGATCGTAAGGGCATCACAGGGCGTCACGCTTTATCCAGGGGAAATCATCGGTTCAGGAACTGTTGGAACTGGATGTATCCTCGAACTTGGCACGGAGATTCATCGCTGGCTTGAACCTGGGGATCAGGTAGAATTAGAGATTGATCATTTAGGTGTATTGAAAAATACCATTATCAATGGAAAAGAGGTGAAGTAATGTATTACCGTCAAATGGGAGAGGTTCCACACAAGCGACATACAATGTTTAAAAAAGTCGATGGTAGCCTATACAGAGAGCAGGTGATGGGAACAAGGGGCTTTTCGGGAACGCAATCGATTTTGTATCATCAGTATATGCCGACGGAGATCATGAAATCGGAATTGGTTGGCGACTATTTACCGGAATATGAGGAGAAGCAGCCGCTTAAGCACCGCCACTTTTTTACTAGTAAGGTATTCCTGAAGGGGGATGCGCTTAAAGCAAGAAATTATATACTAGGAAATCAGGATTTACTAATTGGAACAGCGAATGTGACGGCGCCGATGCAAAGCTTTTACCGGAATGGTGATGGGGATGAAATGCTTTATATTCATTATGGCTCAGGTAGTCTCGAAACGATGTTCGGAACGATTTCTTATCGTCCGGGTGATTACTTGATTATACCGATTGGAACAATCTTTCGGGTAATCCCTAATGAAAATGAAACGACGAAAATGCTTTTTATAGAATCCTTTAGCCAAATTTCGACCCCAAGGCGCTACCGCAACGAATATGGGCAGCTCTTAGAGCATAGTCCATTTTGTGAACGTGATATTCGCGGACCGGAAGCCCTAGTGACTTTCGATGAAAAAGGGGAGTATGAGGTATTAACGAAATCGAGAGGCATAATTTCCTCTCATATTCTTGGTCACCACCCGTTTGATGTGGTGGGCTGGGATGGCTATTTATATCCGTGGGCTTTTAATATCGAGGACTTTGAACCCATTACAGGAAGGGTACATCAGCCGCCGCCGGTCCATCAAACATTTGAAGGAAATAATTTTGTTGTTTGTTCCTTTGTTCCAAGATTGTATGATTACCATCCAGAATCCATTCCGGCGCCGTATTATCATAGCAATGTTAATAGTGACGAGCTCCTATATTACGTAGAAGGCAATTTCATGAGCCGTAAAGGCGTACAGGAGGGTTCGATTACGCTACATCCTGGTGGAATACCACACGGGCCACATCCAGGGAAAACAGAAGCGAGTATTGGAAAAAAAGAAACACTTGAACTGGCTGTTATGATTGACACCTTTCACCCGCTGAAAATTGTAAAATCTGCACAGAATATTGAAGATCCTGCTTATATGTATTCTTGGTACGAGAAGAAACAGTAAAGTTTTAGGAACAATCCAACCTAAACCAGTTGGGTTGTTTTTTTCATTCATTGGTTAAAAAGTGGTATTGTAATAGTAAGCAAAATTTTTAAAACGAATGGGGGTGAAATCATGGAGCTGGAAACGATTCTAACAAAGATAAAACGCCATACACCCAAAATACTTGGTAGTGAGCGTTTTTCGAAATATGCAATTTTGCTTCCTTTGCTTCAAAAGGAGGATGGGATTCATGTGTTGTTTGAGGTCCGTTCGCTTGAATTAAGGAGTCAGCCAGGAGAAATTTGTTTTCCAGGAGGTAAAATTGATTCACAGGATTTGGATGAAAAGGATGCAGCCATCCGTGAGACGGTTGAGGAGTTAGGAATTATCAAAGAGGAGATCACTGAAATTTACCCTTTGGATTATATGATTTCACCTTTTGGGATGATTCTCTATCCTTTTGTGGGATACATAAACAGGCCAGACGAAATTCAGCCAAATCCCATGGAAGTTGGCGAGATTTTTACCGTTCCGCTAACCTATTTAATTAAAAATAGTCCGGAAATTTATCGTATTCATTTTAAGGCAGTGCCGGAAAGGGATTTCCCGTATGATTTAATCCCTGGGGGTGAAAAATATAATTGGCGGACAAGGGAGTCAGAGGAATATTTTTACCGCTATGGGGATAGGGCAATCTGGGGACTAACCGCAAGAATTCTTGCCCATTTTATTGAAATGATTCGCTGATTTTTTAACAGTGAGATTTCATGATGAAATCTCACTGTTTTTGTATATTACAGAATGGATTGTCCTTCCGTTGAGGACAAATGTTCATGACTGGTGGAAAAAACTCTTGAATATTTCTGAATTTGTAATAAAATTAAGATTATATTTTTTATAGAGTAGGGGATGTATTGATGAAGGTCATAAAATTTGGCGGATCCTCTTTAGCATCCGGAAAACAGCTTGAGAAGGTATTTCAGATCGTCCTATCTGATCCTGAACGAAAAGTTGTTGTCGTATCAGCTCCGGGGAAGAGGTTTGCAGAAGATACAAAGGTTACAGATTTATTGATTGAATGTGCTGAACAATGTTTACAAAATCAAAATCCTAAGGAAAAGCTTGAAGCTGTTATGGAAAGATATTCTGCGATTGCCGAGGAATGTCATCTTCCGGATAGGGTGATAAAGGATATTTTTAATGATTTAGTAAATAGGTTTGCTAGTGACAAAAGTAAGCCTGATCGATATATCGATTTAATCAAGGCAAGCGGTGAGGATAATAATGCAAAATTAGTCGCTGCTTATTTCCTGGAGCGGGGTGTCGAGACAACTTACGTTGACCCTAAAGAGGCTGGTTTGCTGGTAAGTGCTGAGCCGGGGAATGCTCAAGCATTACCGGAAGCATATGAACGATTATTTTCATTGCGAGAGCGGCAAGGGATATTAATTTTTCCCGGATTCTTTGGTTATAGTGAAGAAGGAGAGGTGTTCACTTTTTCGCGCAGTGGTTCCGATATTACTGGTTCCATTCTGGCTAATGCGCTAAATGCAGACCTTTATGAAAATTTTACGGATGTAGATGCGGTATATTCCGTCAATCCTTCTATCGTAAAGAAGCCGAAGGAAATTAAAGAATTGACCTATCGCGAAATGCGTGAGCTCTCTTACGCGGGATTTTCAGTGTTGCATGATGAAGCGCTTGTACCGGCATTTAGAGCGGGGATTCCTGTGCAAATAAAAAATACAAATAACCCAAGCGCACCAGGGACGAGGATTGTGTATGAACGGGACAACACAAACGGCCCTGTTATAGGGATTGCCAGTGATCAAGGATTTTGCAGTATTTATGTTAGTAAATACTTAATGAATAGAGAAATTGGCTTTGGCCGCAAGCTATTAGGAATTTTAGAGGATTTTGGCCTTTCATATGAACATACACCTTCGGGGATTGACGATGTGTCTGTTATTTTAAGAGAAAACCAGCTGGATGACAAAATTGAAGCAGCAATCATTCAGCGGATTAAGACAGAATTACATGCTGATGAAGTGAAAATCGAACATAGCCTTGCACTAATTATGGTGGTTGGAGAAGGTATGCGCCATAATGTTGGGACGATGGCAAGGGCTTCTAAGGCATTAGCAAGGGCGAGTGTCAATATTGAAATGATTAACCAAGGCTCTTCAGAGGTTAGTATGATGTTTGGTGTTAAAGAAGTAGATGAAAAAAGAGCAGTTCAGGCGATCTACGAGGAGTTCTTTGCAGCAGTAACAGTTTAACGGATACCTAAAAAGGTACGTCAACTATGGCGTACCTTTTACTATGAACCTTTATTTAACTTAATCTTCGTGCGAATGCCAGACCATATGGCAATTACGAGCCCCCCAACGGTATCAGCGACTAAATCTGTCATCGTGTCTTTGTTACCCCCGCCCTGTAAGGTCATACTAAAAAATTGGTCACAGCTAAATTCATAGACCTCCCATAGGACTCCACCAAGTGCTGCGAACGAAAGAGTGAACAAGAAAACAAACCATGGCGAGATTTCATCACCTGCATTTCTGTGAATCAATCTTTCATATAAAGCAATTCCACAAAAGGCAAGGATGGCACCGCTGACGAGATGCATAAAAGTGTCCCACCAGCCAAGGCCATACCAGCCTAAAATTGAGCCGAGATATTGTGAACCAACTAAAAAAATTAAATAGGAAATGACAATGGGCAAATTGAATTGCAGCTTCGTAAACAGTGCCAATAAAAGGGGGATTGCACCACATACAATACCACCAATGGCAACGGTTGATTTAAAGGATTCACCATTTTTAAAGTAATAGACTGCTAAAATTGCCATGAAAAGGGCATATAATCCACTAAAGATAATAACAAGCTTCCGATTCAATCCTGCCACCTCTACTTAAACTTTCTGTTTTTTTATCAGGGAATAAACAGCAATAATGAGGCCACCTAAAAAACCATAAAGTAAATCATACATCGTATCCGTATTACCACCCCGCTGCATTGTACGTGTAAAAGTTAAATCGCCTACAAATTCATAAATTTCCCATAGAACGCTGGCGAAAACGGCTAACGAGAGAACGAAAAGAAAAAGGATCCATGCTGAGACATCATTGCGGACTTTTTCAGGGATCAATCGTTTATATAGACTTATGCCGACAATACCGACATATACTCCCTTATAAAAGTGAAGGGTAGAATCCCACCACTTATGATGCAGATAAAAACTGGCAATGGAGCCTAAAAATAATGAACAAAATAAGAAAAGATAATAACCGATAATAATAGGAATGTTAAAGGGGTTATGTTTCATCCGTAATAAGAGCAGCGGTAATTCACTAACAATGATGCCGCCAAGCGCTACTTGCCATCTTGATGAATCGCTTTTTATTAGGTAATAAATAAATAATGCTGCCATAAAAATGATAAACAAAGTGCTCAAAATAATAATAACCTTCCGTTTCATTTTCCTCACCTCATTTCAAATGCCTCTATACAATTATGTCCAAAGTTGTACAAAAAAATGGTATTATTTGTTGCGCTCGCAAAATTACACGAAAAACGGTATAGTGGAATGATATAAGACATTCATATTTATGAGAATCTTGGTGGAGGGTTCCAATGCAGAAAGCACAAATTCCGACTTATGAACGAATTGCCATTGATTTGGCAAATAGAATATACGATGGAAAGTTTAAAGTAGGAGAAAAGATCCACGGAAGATCCACCTTGGCTAGTGAATACAAGGTTTCCCCTGAAACTGTCCGAAGAGCAATCAAAATTTTAGAAGACGTGGAGATTGTTCAATCCACAAAGGGCAGTGGGATTGTAATTTCTTCACGGGAGAATGCCTATAAATATATTCACCGTTTTTCCAATTTAGCTAGTATTAAAGATCTCGAAAAGCAAATTAATTCGCTCATGTCAGAAAGAAATAAGCTTGATGAGCAGTTATTTGATACGCTAAGAAAAATCATAGATTACTCAGGAAAGCTTCGGCATACCAATCCATTAGCGCCCATTGAGGTGGAAATATTTCCAGGCTGTATTTATATCGGAAAAACGATTTCAGAAATGAAGTTCTGGCAAAATACCGGAGGAACGGTGATTGGGATGAAACGGAAAGGTGAGTTAATTATCTCACCGGGGCCATATGCTTTAATTCTTGAAGGGGATGTATTACTCATTATCGGTGATGATGAAACCTATGACAGAGTTTTACACTTTTTGGAGGATTAAAACGTAAAGAAAGAAGCCGTTCAATTCGAAACGGCTTCTTGCAATATAGAGCTCATTCTTAATCCAATAATCCTTCTTTTTCTAAAAATTCCTTTGCCACCTTAGCGGGTGACTGCTTGAGGCTGTCTACTTTATAGTTTAGCTCACGCATTTTTTCATCTGAGAGCTTACCTGATAAGGTATTAATTGCTTTTTTCAATTCTGGATGTTCTTTTAATGTTTCCTCTTTAATGATTGGAACGGCATAATATGGTGGGAAGAAGTTTTGATCATCCTTTAATACCTTTAATTTAAAGGCTTCTAGTAATCCGTCGGTTGAAAAGGCATCGATGACATCACTTTTATGATTTTTAAGTGCAGTATAACGTAAGCCGCCATCAACAGCTTTAACATCTTTAAATTCCATATTATATGTTTTTGAAAGACCGATTAATCCATCCTCGCGATTAGGAAATTCGATTGTGGGACCCATAATTAAATTCCCGCTTACTTTAGCTAAATCAGAAATGGTATTCAAACCGTACTCATTTGCTGTGTCCTGTCTTACCGCCAAAGCATAGGTGTTATTGAATCCTAGTGGTTTTAACAATTCGATATTATATTTTTGCTTAAATTCCCTTTGAACATAATCATAAACTTTATCCGGGTCACTTTCCGGCGGCTGGTTTAAAATATTCACCAAACCTGTCCCCGTATATTCTACATATAAATCAATATCTCCATTCTTAATGGCACTAAAAGCAACCTGTGTACCGCCAAGATTAAGCTTTCTTTCTACTTGAATATCAGTTTTGTTTTCTATTATATCAGCAAGCATATTCCCTAATATCATCGATTCACTGAAGTTCTTTGATCCAATGATAATTTTGTCTTCTGCATTGGCAAATGAATACACCTTGAAACCCCCAAAGGCAATGATGATGATCGAGGCAAGGGCTATCATCCACTTTTTTGCTTTCTTCCCTGACTTCGAGGCATTTTTCTGCTTGCTGGTATAGGAAAGGGATGTTTCAAGTTTCCCAACCACAAAGTCAATCAAGAGTGCTAAAATACAGGCAGGAATCGCTCCAGCCAAAATCATATGGTTATCAACTGTTTGTACACCTGAGAATACCAGGTAACCAAGTCCTCCTGCACCGACGAATGCGGCGATTGTCATCAAACCAACAGCTGTAACAGCTGAAATTCTGATACCCGCCATAATCATCGGGAAGGCTAGCGGCAGCTGAACCTTTCTCATGGTTTGACTCTTAGTTAGACCGATGCCTTTGGCGGCTTCCAGAATGTCTCCATCAATATTCGTCAAGCCTGTATACGTGTTCTTCACAATTGGAAGCAAGGAATAAAGAACGACCATCACAATCGCGGGCGCACTGCCAATGCCGATGAATGGGATTAAGAATCCAAGTAAAGCTAAGCTTGGAACAGCTTGAATAACGTTGGTCGTACCGATAATTGGTTTTGAAAGCTTTGGTTCGTTTGAAATTAAGATACCTAACGGAATACCGATAATAATGGCAATTAATACGGAAATTATACTTAAGTAGAGATGTTCTCCTAATAAGTTGAAAATCTGCTGGTAGTTTCCTGTTAGATAATTCCAAAATTCACTCATTAAAATGCCACCTCCAGGTCTATTAATTGACTGCTTAATGCCGATAAAATACTACTTCTTGTGATCAGTCCTGTGAGCTGTTTAGCACTGTTCACAACAGGCAAATAACCGATTTTGTGCTCATTCATTGCCGCTAACACTGAAATTAAATTGGCATCCTGTGATACAGACAGCACGTTTTGTTCCATAATCATTTCGATTGGGGTGGTGCGGTTAAGCAATTGAATGCTTTTTAATGTTACAAGCCCCTTAAGGACATTTTGTTTATCAGTCACCATCAAACTGTCAACCTTATGATCCTTCATAATCTCAATAGCCTGCAGGACATTTCGCATTGCCGTGATCTTTACAGGATTGGCAATCATAATATCTTCAGCCAGTAATAATTCAGGATTGTTCCAAACCCTTCTTTTCCCTATAAATCCTTCGACAAAATCATTCGCTGGATTTTTGAGTATATTTTCAGGGGTGTCAAATTGGAGAATGTCTCCATCTTTTAATATACAAATCTTGTCTGCTATTTTAATAGCTTCGTCCATGTCATGTGTGACAAAGATAATCGTCTTATTTAATTCCTTTTGCATTTGGAATAATTCATCTTGAAGTGAACTTCTCGTTACAGGGTCTAGTGCACTGAAGGGCTCATCCATTAAGATGATATCGGAGTTCGTTGAAAAGGCTCTTGCTACACCTACTCTTTGCTGTTGACCGCCGCTTAGCTCTTTTGGAAATCTGTGCAGGAATTCCTTTGGGTCTAATCCGACAAGATCAAGCAATTCTTCTGTTTTTTTCTCAATCAGGGAGGGCTCTTCGCCTTTGAGCTTTGGGATTAATTCTAAGTTTTCTTTAATCGACATATGCGGAAACAATCCGGTGTTTTGAATAACGTAGCCAATATTTCTCCTCAGCTCAATTGGGTTCATCGTGGAAATATCCGTCCCATTTACAAAGATTTTCCCTGATGTCGGTTGAATAAGTTTATTAATCATTTTGAGCAAAGTCGTTTTTCCACAGCCGCTTGGTCCGATAAAAACCACTAACTGACCGGCTTCAATATTTAGTGAAAAAGGATTTATGATGGTCTTTGTTCGATATTTTTTAACAATATTTTTGAATTCAATCAATTTCATTCCCCCTTAATAAATTTACGCTTATTAGTAACAACTTAACAATAACATATAAGTTGTTGGTTTGTCGAATGTGTTTCCAAAATGAAGGCTAACTTTTCTTTGCAAACCCAAATACATTCAGTACAATGAAGTGAGAAAACTGTAAGAAGGTGTTTAAGTGAAAACCATTTTAATCGTGGATGATGATGAATATATTCGCAGTTTAGTGAAAGGTTTATTAATGAAGGAAGGTTATATGGTAATGGCTGCTGAACATGGGGCGGCAGCCCTTGAATTATTAAAAACGGAGCCTTGCGATTTAGCGGTTGTGGATATTATGATGCCCGTTATGGACGGATACCAGTTAACATCCGAAATTCGCAAGTTATATGATATGCCAATTATTTTATTGACAGCAAAAGGCCAGATCGAAGACAAGGAAAAGGGATTCGAATCGGGGACGGATGATTATTTATTAAAACCTTTTGAACCTAAGGAGTTAATTTTTCGCGTTCATGCATTGTTGAGAAGATACGGTAATGCCAGTGAAACCAATATCAATTTAGGCTCTCTATACATAAACAAGAAGAGTTATGAGGTGAAAATTAATACCAAAACCTTCATGCTACCCTTAAAGGAATTTGAGCTATTAACCTTTTTGGCAACACATCCCAATCATGTATTTAGTAGAGGGCATCTCATTGAAAGAATATGGGGTCTTGATTTTGAAGGTGATGAAAGAACGGTGGATGTTCATATTAAACGATTGCGCGAACGGTTCGCGAGCATTGCAGATGATTTCACCATTAAGACAATTAGAGGGGTAGGCTATTCCTTGGAGGTTATCTAGAATAAAAATGAAATCTCTATATAGTAAATTTGCTTTCATTACGATAATGATCATGATCTTTAGTGGTCTAATTTCATTTATCCTTTCTAACGCCTATTATCAAGTAAAATTAAAACGGGAAAATGATGAAAAAATCACAAATTTTGCTTTTGAAATCGCGAATTTTGCAAGTTCGCATCCCTTAATAAGCTTGGAAGACTATTTTAATCACATTGGTGCCATCGGGTATCAAATTCTTTTGGTCAGCGGGGAGGGGAGCAAACAGTATTTTGGCTCAACTTTTAGAGTAAAGGATTTGCCTGAAACCACTTCCGAAAAGGTATTGAATGGCGAAGTTTACCACGGGGTAAGTCATTTTCCCCATAAAACCTTTGTAACTGGCTTTTTTGCAAACGAATTAAAAAATTCTGTAGGTGTTCCCCTGGAATACCAAAATAAACGCTATGCATTATTTATTAGACCTGATATTAAGCTCATGTTTAATGAGATGCATATTCTGTTCGGCTGGCTGCTGATGATCTCTATTTTATTAAGCATTCTTTTGGTCTTAATCAGTACAAAATATTTGGTAAAACCGATCAGAAAATTGAATCTGGCAACAAAGGAAATTGCTGAAGGAAATTTTTCAATTAGGCTGGATATTGATCGAAGAGATGAGCTTGGCTATTTAGCTGCCAGCTTTACGACCATGGCGAAAAAATTAGCGAAGGTTGATATGCTGCGCAAAGAATTAATCTCGAATATTACTCATGATATTCAAACGCCGCTTACCAATATAAAAGGATACTTGAATTTATTGGAAGATGACAGTAAAAGTGAACAAGAAAAACAGCAGTATATTCACGTCGTCCACTCTGAAGTCAATCGTTTGTCCAATATGACGAAACAGTTATTACTGCTTTCCACCATTGAAAGTAAGAGGGATTTAATGGAGGTCACCACAGTTGATGTCGCGGGGCAGTTAAAAAGCGTGATCCACCAATACCAATGGAGAATTCTTGATAAAGGAATTATGATGAGTTACTCTCTCCCAGATGCTGTGATTAAGGGGGATCAGTCATTGTTGTATTCTGTTTGGGAAAACCTATTAACAAATGCGATAAAATATAATCGTGAGAATGGGACAATTGATATTGAATTGACTGAATTAGAACAACAAGTTGAAGTTAGTGTGAAGGATACGGGGATTGGCCTGAATGCAAAGGAAGTCGCAAGAATATTTGACCGCTTTTATCGTGCGGATACCTCCAGGGATCGTTCGGTGGAAGGAACCGGACTAGGTTTGTCCATCGTCAAGTCCATTGTTGATATGCATCATGGGAAGGTGAACGTAACAAGTCAAAAAGGCAAAGGAACTATGTTTACGGTGATTCTTCCCAAAAAGTAAAGCAATGATTGATAGCTCCTTGGTTAAACTATTTGAAAATTTGCAATACTACTGATAAAAAAGTTAAAATAGGGATATAAAAGCTGTTTAAAAAGAGGGGCAACTTATTATGAGCTTTGTTCGGGATAAATTCAGTACGAAGTTTTTCCTTTTTCTGATATTGGCGTTTTTGCTAATTCATGTGCCAATCCTCGGGAATTATGTAAAAGTAATTAATACACTGATCCATGAATCCGGCCATGCCTTTATTGCACTTTTGGGTGGGAATGTTGAAAGAATTTCTTTATTCATGAATTCCGAAGGGGCAACGTACAGTAATCAGTCTACATGGATTGGCAGCTTTTTTACAAGTCTTGCAGGCTATACTTTTGCTTCATTTATGGCGTTTCTCTCCTTTTTGCTTATAGGAAGGAAAAAGTATATTCTTTTGATTGATATATTACTAGGTTTTATTATTTTGAATCTGCTTTTTTGGGTGCGGAATCCATACGGGTTGTTTTGGCTCTGCTCATTCGTGGTAGGTTTCCTTTTTTTACTCATTAAGGGAAGTCAAAATTTAAGAGATAACTTATTACTCCTGATTGCCTCCATTTTATTAGTTGATTCTGTTCAAAGTGCATATGAAATACTATATATTAGCATTTATCAGCCACAAGCGGCTGGGGATGCGGCCAATCTTGCCCGGTTAACAGGTATTATTCCGGCTCCTATATGGGGAGTACTCTTCTTTTTTCAAGCACTATGGTTCTGTTATTATGGGTTAAAAAGAGGGTATTATAGATTGGTGAAATAAAATACAAAAGCCAGCCTTCATTTATAAAGGCTGGCTTTGCCATTTTTTAAAATACAGGCAATGAAGAATCATTGGGATTGTTATGCTTGGAATCACAATATTCTTTTGTTAGATTGTCGATAATTGTTTTTACAGGGAGTATTGCTTTGATTTCATCTACCCTGGCACCGGCAAAAACCAACCCATTGTCAACATCACCATTAACAGACGTAAGGAGAGAATCAAGTGTACAAAAACGGTAAGAACAATTTTTTAAACAATCATGACATTTGGCTATTTTCAATTTGTCTGGTCCGGTTATCAATTTTGTAAAGTTATTTTTAATTGCTCTTCCCTGTAGGCCTACGGTGGTTTTAACTAAAACAAGATCCACTTTAACTGCATTCACATATTTTTGTTTAAAGGCTAATGGTGCATCACATTCCTCACTGGCAACAAATCGGGTTCCCATCTGTACGCCAGAGGCTCCCAATGCAAGTGCTTTGGCAATATCTCCGCCAGTCATGATTCCTCCGGCCGCAATGACAGGGATGGAAACCGCTTCTACGACCTCCGGAAGGATATCGAACATCGGCCTGTCTGTACCTAGATGTCCGCCTGCTTCAAAACCTTCAACCACAACCGCCGCAGCACCAAGCCGTTCGGAAATTCTGGCTAACTTTGCAGATGAGACGATTGAAATGACGGGAATTCCAGCTTGTTTTCCCCATGAATACATGTCCCTTGAGATTCCAGCACCGGAGATGATAAAATCAACCTTTTCTTCGAGGGCTGCTTTCATCTTTTCAGCAAAGTCATTCATGGCGAATAGAACATTTACACCAATATATCCTGCATTTTTGACTCGTTCCTTAGCCCGTCTGATATGTGACCGCATTTCGTCAACTGTAATACCAGTTCCAGAAATAATGCCAATCCCACCGGCATTTGCGACTGCAGACGCAAGCTTACTAAGAGAAATACCAACACCCATCCCGCCTTGCAAAATCGGAACCTTTGGTATCATATGACCTATTTTAAGTTGTGGAAAGTTCAATGTATAACCCCTTTTCAATTGCTATTAATAGGAACTTCCCGTGCATCTTACCATTTAATTAATCATATGTATGTGATAATTGTTACCAGGTCATAATGGCAGGTTTTATTAACTTGTATAATTTCAAGTCAAAAAAGTCGATTTAATCTTTCATTTAGTATATATTTAGCGAATAGAAATCAAATGATCTGTCTTATACAAGTTCTTGCGCTTGACTTTGTATAAGAATATTTTTCGAAACCAAACTATACGTTAGGGAATAAGATTGGATGGTGTCAGGTATGGTAAAACTTTTTACAGATATGGATCTCGACGGTCTTGGCTGTGGGCTGATTGCAAAAATAGCCTTTGGGGATAAAGCTAATGTATTCTATTGTTCATATCGGAATTTAAATCAAAGGGTTGAAACGTATATTAAAAATCCGGCCAATAACCAGGAAGAAGTCTATATTACAGATTTAGCAGTTAATGAGGATGTAGAGAAAAAACTGCAGGAACGGTTTAAGCATGGGAAACATATTCAGATGATTGATCATCATGTGACTGCCATGCATTTTAATGAATATAAATGGGGGTGGGTTAAACCGGAATATGAAAATGGGAAGAAAACATGTGCCACTTCCTTATTTTATGATTATCTCATTGAACAAGGTAAGATGGAGCGAAATCATGCGCTTGAGGAATTCATTGATTTAGTCCGCCAGTATGATACGTGGGAATGGGATGAAAATAATAATGTAACCGCAAAGCGGTTAAACGATTTATTTTACATAATGAATAGAGAACAGTTTGAAGAAGTAATGCTTAAGCGATTAAGGGAAAATACCGATTCATTCAGGTTAACAGACACGGAAAATATGATTCTTGATATTGAAGAGCAAAAAATTAACCGATATATCCATTCAAAGAGCAGACAGACGGTGCAAACCTTTGTAGATCATTATTGTATAGGGATTGTCCACGGCGAACAGTATTTGTCGGAGCTTGGCAATGCCTTAAATAATATTTATCCTCATTTGGATATGATTGTTCTTTTGAATGTCAGCGGAAAGAAAATGGGATTTCGAACGATTCATGATGAAGTGAATGTTGCCGAATTTGCGCAAAGGTATGGGGGTGGAGGACATCCGAAGGCTTCTGGATCGGAATTGACCAGGGAAGCATTTAAAACATTTGTGGTGGATGTTTTCGAGTTGAACCCGCTTAAACCAGATGCAGATCGGAATGAATATAATGTGAAAGAATCAGCTTTTGGAACGAGTTATCAAAACCATAAGAATGAAATTTCCTATATTATTCCAGCAAGTGATCGGGGATATGATCTTTTCCATAACGGGGAGAAAGTTGAACAAATATTTCCTTCCTTCAATGAGGCAGAACACTTTCTAAAAAGAAACTATTTATCTTGGCAGCGACAGGACCAAGAATACTTACAAAAGCTTTCCGCCACATTAAAGATTTCACTTGATGAATTAAAGGAAAATTATGATGAGATCATCAGTAACCACATGGTCGATATTATGAATGTATAATAGAGAGCTTGGGATGCCCCAAGCTCTCTATTTATTTCTTATTCGATATTAAGGTTTCATTAAGGATGGAGTGGTACATTATTCGTGGGTATATCGTAATGCTATTTTAAAATTGTAAATTCTATGCAACAGAAAGTTGTTTCAATTACATACCCCTGTAATATTAATAAGTTAAAATAGTCATACGGATATGCATCCATAATTATAGTCCACAACCAAAAATATTGTAAAAAACCTTTTTGAGTGAAATAAACAATGGGGTGATAGGATGGCTTTAACTTCAAAAAGGAGTAAATTTTTCGATAATGCAAAATTTATTTTGATTTTTCTCGTCGTTTTTGGGCATCTGATTAGTCCCTTAAAGGAACAAGATGGAATTCTTTTCACATTGTACACATTCATTTTTTTATTCCATATGCCAGCGTTTATCTTAATCTCTGGATACTTTGCTAAAGGATATAAAAAGAAAGGTTATTTGAAAAAGTCTGTAAAGAAAATATTAGTCCCTTATTTGATCTTTCAAATCATTTATTCGATTTATTATTATGTAATTGGGCAGGAAAATCGGTTAAATTTTGATTTATTGCATCCACATTGGACACTTTGGTTTTTATTGAGTTTATTTTTTTGGAATTTGCTGTTACATGCATTTGCACGAATGAAATGGATAGGCTTTGCAGCAGCCATAATAATGGGGATTGTCATTGGATATGTAGACAATGTGGGTAGTTTTTTAAGTTTATCAAGAACAATTGTATTCTTTCCGTATTTCTTATTGGGGTTCCTGCTAAATGGGAGTCAATTAAAACGGGTGATCCGGTCAAAATTTTCCCTTCCAGCAGGTATGGTTATCATGATGGTAACTTGGTTATTCATTGGGATGGGCTTCCCAAAAGATGCTGTTCCATGGCTGTTAGCAGATACCTCTTATGAGAATATGGGCGGGATGGAATGGACAGATGGGCTCATCCGAGCACTCCAATATGGGTTAACTTTAATGGTGGTGTTTGGATTTTTAGCATTAATCCCTTCCACACAAAATAAATTAACAAAAATTGGTGAACGAACACTATATGTCTATTTGCTCCATGGTTTTATTATTAAATCACTTCAAACTATTGTGCCAGATGAAAGTTTACCATTCATTTCAGGGAACTATCTTTTACTCATATTGCTTTCTTTTATCATATGTCTAATTCTAGGTAGTTACTTTATCAAAAAGTATACCCGGCCACTAGTTGAGCTTAGGGTGTAAATTCGCTCGAATTTAAACCTTAAGCTTTTGTAATATTAGACTGGCGACTTTTCAGTCTAAATATGGTAATCTTATACTAAGATCTTCCAATCAGCAAGAAATATGGAAGGTTTCATTTTTTTATTCAGGAGGAGTTAATGATGAATCAATTAATGAAGTTTTGCCGGAAGTTTGACCCTAGCTTGGAGGTTACTTATTATGAACCATAGTAACTTTTCTCGAGAATTTTATAAGCAGCAATTAGTGTATATTGATGAAAATATTAAAGAATTAACCACTCTTTATTTATCTTCAACGCCAGTCCAAGAAAGGATTAAAAACTTTTTTAACTTGTATGTCATAGAGGTTGAAGACTTGTTATCGAAAAATCGCAATAAAGGTTTCATTTCATTATTTCCCAAAGTTTTTATCGGCACAAAAGTGACGGTTCTTTACGACGAAGATAATGAATCAGAAGACTTTGTCATTTGTTTTCCAGAACAGTCAGACCCAGATAGAGGCTACATTTCCTTTTTATCACCGGTTGGAAGACAACTGCTTCTTAGGAAACTGGGTGAACAGCTCTCACTTAGAATTCCAACAGGGGATCTCCAAATGACAATCAAGGATATTTCATATGTTGGGGACCTATTTGAATTGGAAGAACAGTATAAGGAAGCCTAAATATTTCACTTATTGGCTGAGCTTTAATTTAAGAGAAATATGACTGACCGGTAATTTTCGGTCAGTCATATTTTTGTTCATGATAATCAAAAACCAAATATAGAACTTACGAAATTCTTCTTTTTTCTTTTTATTTTGCTATGATCAAATACGATTGGTTTTTCGGATTGTGTGGGAAAGTTAAGCTCATTATACTGTTTTTGAAGTAGGTCAAGCTGCTGTGTTAATGTGTTAATTTGGTCTTGCAAATCTTCTATTTCACGGCGATGCTGCAGGAGTTGATAGGAAGCAACCGAATCTGCTTTTGCATTCAGACTTATTTCTAATTCGTTCACCATCGTAAACAATTTTTCAATTGCTTTATCATTTTCAACTGCTTTTACGGCACCTTTTCGCACAGTTTTTTTCTCATTCATAGGGGTAATTTCATGCAGTAATGTTCCGTTTTGAAGTTGTTCATGAATTCCTTTTAATAGATTAATATCTTCTTCGCTAAAATGATAATGCCCTCGCTCATTTTTTTCCATTGGCAGCCCGAGCTGCTTAACCCAGCGCTGAACCGTACTTGCAGATACCCCTAATAATTTTGCTACTTCACTTGTATTCATGTAGGAATCCCCCTAATGATAAAATAACCTGAAACCACGAGTGACGATATGCTAATGCTAAGTAAAACACACAAGAATTAAAGGAGCTATATATAACTGTTACTTCCTAATTAAGACCAGAATTTCCACCATTTCTTATCTTTAGCGGCTGCTACATCACGAAAGGTGGTTAACATTTGTTGGAATGCTAATTCTCTTTGGGTAACTTCATAACGGTATTGATTCCGCTCTTCTACAAAGAATTCTCGGTCCATAGAAATCGCTTCTGATAGACTGGATATTTCGTTATTTGTCATATCAACATAATGAAATAATTCATTAGAGGTTTCTGCTAACTGCTTTGAGAGTGAAAAAATTTCTTCAGTGGTCTCAATTGACACGTTGGCAATATTATTGGCAAGATATTGTAAGGAGTCAGCCGTAACCTCAGTTGCTTTTTCAAGTGTCTTAGATAATTCGTGAATTTCCGCTTTTGTATTTGCTGTAGATTTATAAACTGAATCTGAAATGGATTTCACTGTATAATAAGTGCCTTTTGTGATTTCTTTTTTTACCTCTTCTAAAACTTCTTTACGAACAACGCTTCGGATTTCATCCTTCACTTCATTTAAAAACGTTTTTTTATAGGTTTCCATCGCCTCGAAAAAAAGCTCGGAATTTTTGAGGGTGCTTTCTTCAATCGACACTGGGGTAATCGCTTCTTCGGAAATGATTTCTAAAGATACTTCGGGTTCATGTGGGAATTCTTCAACAACCGGCTCTTGCATCTTTTGCAGGCATTGTCGGATCATATCCTTACTTTCCTTTATATCGGCCAGTTGTTTAATTTCTAACAATAGGTCAATTTCCAAATCTGTATAAATTCTTGCACCTTGTTTGGTACGGGGGATATCTAGAAAATCAACAAAATCTTTTTCCCACTGGCGTACTATTCCTGGTGCAATATTTATTTTTTTTGATACTTCTTTTAAGGTATAGGTCTTCAAACTTCATCATTCCTTTCAATCGTCTCTAGGAAATAATTCTTCTTTGCTTAGTTATTCACCATCCGGTAGCTGTTTTTCCTGCTGCATGACAAAAGCTATCAAAACAAGACTGAAATCACGAAATAACAACATATTCTTGCAAAAAAAGTGTTTTTCACAATAAAAAAAGTGCAGAGGAATGAATTCTGCACCTCTAAGATTTTTATTATGGATTGAAATAGAAAAAGGAGTTTTAGGAATAATAATGGGGTGTACTCCAAGATAATAAAAGCGGGGAATATTATGAAAAAATTTATTATCCTCTTCCTAGGTGTTCTCCTATTTGGACTTCCAGAAAAGGGAGCAGTAGCGCAAAAGGTTCCAATCTTAGTTTATCACTCTATTGCAGAATATAATGGGCATGGTTCCAAGGAGCTTTATGTAACTCCAGAAAACTTTGAGAAACAAATGATTTATTTACGTGACCATGGTTTTACCTTATTAACGTTTGAACGCTGGCAAGATTGGAAGAAAGTTAACAAACCGATTTTTATTACCTTTGATGATGGCTATAAAAATAATCTAAACGCATTAGCTATTTTTCAAAAGCTTCAATCAGGGCGATTTGTGCCTACGGGAACCGTATTTGTCATTTCGGACTTTATTGGCCGTTCCAATCGTCTTTCGATTTCAGATTTGAAACGGATGAAAGACTCAGGTTTAGTCTCGATTCAGTCACATACGGCGACACATCCGGATTTGACCAAAGTAGAAAATCTTAAATCCGAACTAATGGAGTCTAAAGAAAAAATACAGCAAATATCGGGTAAACCAGTTATAGCTCTGTCATACCCATATGGAAACACAAATGAAAAGGTTGTGACGGAGGCGAAAAAGTACTATTTATATGGCCTTACCACCACACCAGGTCCTTTTTCAAAAACCGGTATAAAAAATGAGCTATACTACCTTCCAAGAACCTATATTAAATATTCCACTACAATCGAAGAGTTCGCAAAAGCAATTCTGGCTGAATAACGGATGGCAGCGGTTACCGGTACTTGGTAATCGTTTTTTTATGTTATTTTAATCATTTGAAATAACAATCACAGTTTAAATAAAAATAAGTAAATTGCATTGATAAAATACTGTAAACTGTCCGAAATCTCAATGTAATCAAACATCGTTATAATAGTGTAAACATAATCTAGTCTCAAATAGGGCGGGTGTATATATGGAAGAAACATTAGCAAAATCATATTTACAGAAATCACTCGATGAGTGGAAGGATGATATTTCATTAGTCTTGACCGAAATTGCTAACGAGTATGATGAAGTTGCACAGGAATTAAAGGTATATTCTTATAAATATGGAATTACCAAGCAAGTGATTCAATCGACTGTAAATGAGGAAATCATTGAAAAAATTCGGGAAATGTACCATAAACCATTTGAAGAAAGTTATAACCAACTTAAGGAATACATAAAGGATCTCGAGGAAAAAAGAAGAGTTTTTCAAATGTTTATTCAAAAAATTGATGAAGTGACAAAAAAAGAATCGGCACGGATTACCACTTACTAAGAAACGTATATGAGTAATAAAAACCCAATCATTTTAGCGATTGGGTTTATTTGATGAAAGCAGTTGAAACAGCGTAAAACTGTCCTGCATATAGTGAACTAACAGGACATAATTGTAAGGTGTGAAACAAATGATCACTGCCACTATTGGAAGTAAAACCATTCGAATTCCGGATAACCTCGAGGAGTATTTTCAAACGTTTCGCTCACATGTGATTGGAATGAACCAGCAATTTGATACTCCCTTTGGAAAAAAGAAAATAATTTATGCTGACTGGACGGCAAGCGGGCGATTATATCGACCAATTGAACAAAAGATTTCAGAAGTGTTCGGGCCATATATGGCCAATACCCATACAGAATCCAATATTACTAGTTTAATGATGACGGGCATATATAAGCAATCCAAGACAATCATTAAAGAGCATGTAAATGCTGATCAACATGATGTCGTAATCCTTGATGGTTTTGGAATGACATCTGTTATTAATAAGCTGCAGCGAATGCTAGGAATCCGCGTGCCTGAACAATGGAAACAACGACTTCGACTCCCTGAGAAAGAAAGACCGGTTATTTTTTTGACCCATATGGAACATCACTCGAATCAAACATCCTGGCTCGATACGCTTGGGGAGGTTGTGATTATAAATCCTGATACGGATGGAAGGGTGAACGTTGATCACCTTGAACAGCTGCTTCATTTTTATCATGACCGTCAGTTGAAAATTGGCTCATTCACAGCTTGTTCAAATGTAACGGGGATTCAACCTCCCTATCATCAACTAGCAAAACTAATGCATCAACATGGCGGCCTGTGTTTTGTTGATTTTGCAGCATCGGCGCCATATGTAAAAATTAATATGCATCCTGACGATCCACTCGAAAAACTTGATGCAGTCTTTTTCTCACCACATAAATTTTTAGGGGGCCCGGGTACGAGTGGAGTTTTAGTCTTTGATTCAAGATTATATAATAATAAAATTCCAGACCACCCTGGAGGAGGAACAGTAACTTGGACAAATCCCTGGGGAGGGCACCAATATTATGAAGCCATTGAGTTACGAGAAGATGGAGGGACACCTGGAATTCTTCAAGCCATTCGTACTGCCCTTTGCTTAAATTTGAAAAATCAAATGGGTGTAGAAAATATAATGAAAAGGGAGAATCAACAGCTTCGACTGTTACTCTCAAACTTGGAGAGAATTTCAGGTGTTCATATATTAAATGGGCAAATAAAGGATCGTATTGGAATTGTTTCGTTTTATATCGATAACATCCATTATAATTTAATCGTTCGTTTACTAAATGACCGATTTGGGATCCAAGTTAGAGGTGGTTGTTCCTGCGCTGGGACGTACGGACATTACCTTTTTCAGATTGATAAGGAAGCATCCAAGCAGATTACGGATAAAATTGATCTTGGTGATTTGTCGGATAAACCGGGCTGGGTGCGCTTCTCCATACATCCGATCATGAAGAATGAGGAAATATTATTGTTTGTCAGCGCTGTAAAGGAAATTACGAAAAATATTGACGAATGGAAAAAGGATTATGTCTATGATTCAGCGAGTAATGATTATTTTTATATTCATCACATTCGAGAAGACATGTCACCATTGTTCCGCTTCGAATAATTCTTTAAAATAGAATTAGACCCCTTCCCAAATCGAAATTAGAATTTTAAAATAAAGTTAGACACTATAGTATGAAAGAAATTAGAGTACTTTAGTTATGGAGCAGCATGAGGGGAGACCTTAATTTTGAAAAAAGTTTATATTATCCACGAAAATAGCGAATGGACCGTTCATTTAACGAAGCGCTTAGATGAACTTGAAGTCCCTTATGAAGAATGGCATCTTGACAGCGGTCGACTTGATTTAGCAAAAGAGCCTCCCGAAGGTGTTTTTTATAATCGCATGAGCGCATCCTCACACACAAGGGGGCATCGTTTTGCACCTGAATTTACCGCACAAGTACTTTCTTGGTTGGAAGCCCATGGCCGAAAGGTATTTAACGGTACAAGGGCCCTCCAGCTTGAGGTTAGTAAGGTGAGTCAATATTTAGAACTAAATAAAATTGGCATCCAAGCGCCCCGAACAATTGCGGCAGTGGGGAAGGGGCAAATTCTTGAGGCAGCGGCTGAATTTAGCGGAATTCCTTTTATAACAAAACATAATCGTGCAGGTAAAGGACTTGGTGTTCAGTTATTCCAGACAATTGGTGGGTTAAGAAACTATGTTGAAGGACCAGCATTCGAAGAACCTGTTGATGGGATTACATTAATCCAAGAGTACATCCAAGCACCGGAAAGCTTCATTACCCGCTGTGAATTTGTCGGTGGGAAATTTGTCTATGCCGTTAAGGTGGATACTTCCGAAGGCTTCCAATTATGTCCGGCGGATGCCTGCCAAATCGGTGATTTATACTGTCCAGTAGGAGAGGGAAAAGCTGAACAACCAAAATTTGAAATTATTGAAGATTTTTCAGATCCCATTATTAATAAATATGAGCAGGTACTTGCTGCTAATCATATTCAAGTAGCCGGTATTGAATTTATCCGTAATGGTGCTGGCGAGATTTATACGTATGACATCAATACCAATACAAATTATAATTCGGATGCGGAAGCGAAAGCGGGAAAATTCGGCATGCTTGAGCTCGCGAAGTTTTTGAAAGCAGAATCAGATAAAATAAATGTTTAATTTTCAAAAAGAAAGAGGCTGTTCCACTAGGATCAGCCTCTTTCTTTATAAAAATGTCTAAGCTTTAGCTGCTTGGATTTGCAGGTTGATTTTTACTTTGTCGCCAACGAGGACGCCGCCAGTTTCAAGTGCAGCATTCCAAACTAAGCCATAATCTGAACGGTTAACAGTACCTTGTGCACTGAAGCCGGCCTTTTCATTTCCCCATGGATCTTTTCCTTGACCTTCAAAAATAACCGCGAAAGTTTCTTGTTTCGTTACACCGCGAAGTGTTAAATCACCAGTAACATTGTATTCGCCTTCATCTGTTTTTTCAATGGATGTAGATTTGAACGTCATATTTGGATGATTTTCAACATCAAAGAAATCAGCGGATACTAAGTGACCATCACGATCTTTATTGCGTGTGTCTACACTTGCCGTTTCAACTGAGAATTCAATGTTTGCAGTCGTTAAGTCAGCTGGATCAGCTTCAATCGTTGCGTTAAAGCTGTTAAATGTACCTTTTACGTTTGCAATCATCATGTGACGAACCGAAAAATCTACACTGCTGTGTGCTGGATCAAGAGCCCATTTAGTTTTAGTCATTTTATTTCTCCTCCACATTGTTTGTTTTTAATTCGTTTATCTTGAATTTAAAATAACTTATTTCAAGATAAATTATATGTCGAGTGCCATAAAATTGTCAATCTTTTTTTATTAATTAATTTTGGTTTTTTTCTAATACTATTTAAATAAACAATGCTGAGGAGGAAGGATTTGTATGAGGAGAATAAAAAGAAATAGTTTTCCTTTTTTAATATTATTTTTAATTCACACCTTTTTCCTTGGTTTAACCTTTTATCGAATCAAAAATAGAAAAAATATTTTTGTTTTGCTTGTCTCTAATATGGGATTTGCCTACCTATTCGAGTATTTTGTTTTAAACTTATTCAAGGCATACGTCTATAAACCGAATGCATTAAAAAACCGCTTTTTAGACAATATATTCGGTGCAGTGTTATCACAGGCAATTTTTATACCATTTACCGCAGTATTCTTAACAATTTCAAAATCAGGGTGGCCTGCAAAGATTTTCGGAAGCATTTACTTTTCATTAATTGAACTATTATTTTTGCGTCTTAGGGTCTTTAAACACGTATGGTGGAAAACGGTATATACCTTATTACTCCTGCCACTTTATTTTAAATGGAGCGATTCTTGGTATCACTATTTCGTTAAGAAAAATTCAATCGTTCGTTTTGTATCCTTTTTTTTGATGGTCATGGTAACAGAGACAAATTTATTTTTATTATTGGCGATCTTTCGTAAATTTCGATTTGGAATGGGCAGGTATCATTCATGGAGGGAACATTTTATTTTATCTCCGTTATATTCCATTACATTATCGTTCTTTACTGCGTACTCATTGAAAAAAGATAATGATTTGGGTGCGAAGCTAAGGGTAATCCTATTTTCAACATGTTTAAATTATTTATTTGAAAGGATTAAGCTTTTAAAAAATAATCTTCAATTTATTGAATATTTATTAGTAAGAATTGTCATGGTTTCTGTTTATGGGAAATACAGGGAGTGGGTATATGGAGAACGAGAAGGAAGTGAGAAATAAAAATAATAAACGCCCACAGGTGGCGTTTATTATTTGTTTAAAGAAACCTCCTATTGAAAATACCGGAGGATCATGATAGAATGACATTTGGAATAAATTGTTGAGATTAAAAATATTTATAAAGTATCTATTATAACATTAACACAGCTATTTTTGATTGTCAAGCAATTGGAGCTAAATTTAATCTGGAGAGTGGTTATATGAGCGAGTTACAGAATAAGGACTGGCAGAAAGAACAAGAAAGAGTCTGTGCAGTTGTAAAGGAAATTGATCAAAAGATATCCAAGCTAAAGCAAAATACTGGTAAGGTTCGCTCAGATGTTCTCGAGATTCGTAAAACCTTTTGGGAGGATGTTACCATAAATTTAGACGAACCTGATGATATGATCGAAACAGCCGCCAGTATAAAACAGCAGACTGAACTGCTTTCTGAACGGGAGCGGACACATAAACAATTAGATAAACATCTGAATACCCTCTCCCGGTTAAAATTTTCCCCGTACTTTGGCCGGATTGATTTTTATGAAGACGGTGAAAAATCCCCAGATATAGTTTATTTAGGGATCGCATCCTTGATGGATAAACATGACGAAAATTTCTTAATTTATGACTGGCGTGCACCTATATCCAGCCTTTACTATGACTTCTCTCCAGGGCCGGCACAATATAAAACGCCTGAAGGAACTATCGAAGGCGACATGACAGTAAAGCGCCAATTTATAATTAGGAATGCAGAAATTAAAGGGATGTTTGAAACAGGTGTAACGATAGGGGATGAAATGCTGCAGGAAGTCCTTGGAAACAACGCTAGCACACAAATGAAAAGTATAGTTGCCACGATTCAGCGGGAGCAAAACGAAATTATTCGAAATGAGCGTAGTAAAATCCTTATCGTCCAAGGAGCAGCAGGCAGCGGGAAAACCTCTGCGGCCCTGCAGCGTGTTGCCTATTTGCTGTATCGATATCGTGGAACATTGAATGCAGAAAACATTATGCTTTTTTCACCGAATCCTTTATTTAATAGTTATGTTGCAACGGTGCTGCCTGAGCTGGGCGAAGAAAATATGCAGCAATCTACTTTCCAGGAATACTTAAATCACAGGCTTGGAAAAGCGTTTGCAGTTGAGGATCCATTTACTCAAATGGAATATCTGCTCAGTGGGGAAAATGAAGTAGAGTATCAAACAAGAGTGGAAGGAATTCGCTTTAAGGCAAGCCTGAATTTTAAAAAAATCATTGATCAGTATGCATCCAAATTATCCAGTAATGGCTTGCTCTTTAGGGATTTATCCTTTAGGGGAGATGTAATCATAACGAAAAAGGAAATTTATGATTTTTTTTATGCTCTTGAAAAAAACTATTCCATTCCAAACAGGATACAGCTCGTCAAGGATTGGTTACTAAAAGAATTAAGACGTGCAATGAAACGGGAACGTTCAAGGAGCTGGGTGGAGGAAGAAATCCAATTCCTTGAAAAAGAGGATTATATGGAGGCATTCAAAAAACTTCAAGAGAAAAATCGATTTTCAGACAATACATTTGATGATTTTGAGCGGGAACAAAAGTTTCTTGCAGAAATGGTCGTAAAAGAAAAATTCAAGCCATTATTTGTAAGAGTGAAGAATTTGAAATTTATTGATACCACTCAAGTTTATCTGAAAATATTTGAACAAGATAAAATAACAGATGAAAGTCTTCCGCTAAACTGGTCAAAGATTTGTAAGTTAACAGTAGAGAATTTTCATAATAGGGTTATTCCTTATGAAGATGCCACTCCATACGTATACCTTCAGGATTTAATTGAGGGTAGGAAATCGAACACAGCGATTCGCCATATTTTCATTGATGAAGCACAAGATTATTCCCCATTTCAATTCGCTTTTATCCAAAGGCTTTTTCCTTATAGCAAAATAACGCTGCTTGGGGACTTCAATCAAGCGATCTTCTCAGGTGCGACGGGTTCAGAGACAGTTCTTACGGATTTGAATTTTAGCGATGAAGATGTTGAGGCATTTGTGTTAACAAAAACCTATCGTTCTACGAGGGAAATTGTCGAATTTACAAGCGGATTGATTGACGGCGGAGAAAAAATAGAACCATTTAACCGCAAGGGCAGTAAGCCGATAATTGAAGGGGTAAAACATGCTGAGGTGAATAGTGCAATTCTTACAAAAATGAAGGAATTTAAGGAGGAGGGACATCGCACGATTGCGGTTATTTGCAGGACTGTCACAGAGAGTAAGGCGGTTTATGAAACACTGAAAAACGAATTGCCGCTTCATTTAATCGAAAAAGGGACCGTGTCCTATGAAAAGGGCAATCTTGTGATTCCGTCCTATCTGGCAAAAGGGATCGAATTTGATGCCGTCATTCTTTATGATTGTTCGCAATATAAGAGAGAAAGTGAACGGAAATTATTCTATACAGTTTGTACCCGTGCCATGCATGAATTGCATATGTTTGCAACAGATGAAATCAGTCCGCTCATGGATTCTGTGTCTAAAGATTCGTATGAGTTAAGATAAAATCGTAAGCAAAAAAAGCTGTAGAATTCTTGTGAATCCTGCAGCTTTTTTATTGATAAGTATAAATTTCGACGTCGAGAAATGTCCAGCTCCAGCGCCCTAGCGGCTTTGTTTTCTTATTTTTTCCATTGCTTTTGGACTTGTTCAAAAGCAAGACGTAATATTTCATCTTCAGATGTTTCTCGATTTGTAATGACATTCGTTAAATAGGATTTTCCTTCGAAGGTTATTGTTACTTCCACTTGTACCATTTTATCACCTTTCTTTACGATTGAAATTGTTGAATGAAATATTTGATGAAGCAAAATTAGACAACGATTCATAGTATTACGGAAAATTATATTTTATGACGATAGTTGTTCGACAATTGTTACCGGACATTCAGGATTGGTATTTTATTCGAAAATATTAAAAAAACTTCCAAATGGAAGCTTTAAACCTCGAGCACCATAAATTCCTCTGCAAATAACTGCACTTGGTTTTTATCTATTTTGTTTTTTTTCAGTAAGGATTCTGCAATAACTAGATGTGCTTGAATAGAAACATTTCGTTTGAGATCGCGAATAGACACATCGCCATTCAATAATTGGATAGCTTTTTCTCGGATGTCTTGATTCTTAGAAGACTTGTATAGAAGATAAGCAATACATGTAACCTTGTCCACAAAGTAACCCCCAATCAAGAATCGATTATTTCTTAATAATTCGACTACAATTAAAAAATTCCTGCTAATTTTCTGAAAATTATCAAAAATATGATGGGGATTAAGGATGAACAAGCCACTTTTGAACCAGAAATTTTGTTGAATATTGCTTATTTGGTATAATATTTTATATAATATTGAAGGGATATAAGAAAAACGATGATAGTCTGCGAATCTCACCTTTCGTCCCAAAGGGGATGGGAGTTTTTTTATTTGTCATCTTGACTAGCGGGATGAATACAATCCTACTGACTATTAACTAAACCTTATACATATGATTTAGGAGGAAAACTCATGAAACAGGCCTTAATCAAGGATTTGTACAGAAATACGGAAAGTTATATTGACCAAAAGGTCCAGTTGTCTGGGTGGATACGGACGATTCGCGATTCCAAAACCTTTGGGTTCATTGAATTAAATGATGGCAGCTTCTTTAAAGGGGTGCAAATTGTATTCGATGAACAATTGGAGAACTTTAAGGATATTGCAAAGCTTCCGATTAGTTCATCGATAAAAGTAGTGGGGGACTTTATTCATACACCAACAGCAAAGCAGCCGTTTGAAATTAAAGCAACTGACATTTTTGTTGAAGGTACATCAAATGTTGATTATCCATTACAAAAGAAAAAGCATTCCTTTGAATATTTAAGAACAATCGCCCATTTACGTCCAAGAACGAATACCTTCTCAGCCGTTTTCCGTGTGAGATCATTAGCATCATATGCTATTCATAAATTTTTCCAAGATAAAGGATTTGTTTATGTGCACTCACCAATTATTACCGGCAGTGATACGGAAGGTGCAGGGGAAATGTTTCGAGTAACCGCACTTGATATGGACAATCTGCCTAAAAATGAAGAAGGAAAAACGGATTTGAGCAAAGATTTCTTTAATAGAGAAACAAATCTCACTGTCAGCGGGCAGCTTTCAGCGGAGGCATTTGCGCTGGCATTCCGAAATGTTTATACGTTCGGGCCAACGTTCAGAGCGGAAAATTCTAACACAGCTAGACATGCAGCTGAATTTTGGATGATTGAACCAGAGCTGGCATTTGCAGAACTTCCAGATATCATGGATTCAGCCGAAGAAATGGTGAAATATGTAATTGGGTTTGTTTTAGAGCAAGCTCCTGAAGAAATGGACTTCTTTAACAGCTTTATTGAAAAGGGGTTGTTAGAGCGTCTAAATAATGCCCATAAGGCAAACTTTGGCCGTGTGACGTACACAGAAGCAATCGAGATGTTGAAAGAGTCAGGGGAAACATTTGCCTACCCGGTGGAATGGGGACTTGATCTGCAAACAGAGCACGAACGTTATTTATGCGAAAAAGTATTCAAACGGCCAGTATTTGTTACGGACTATCCAAAAGAAATTAAAGCCTTCTACATGCGCTTAAATGAGGATAACAAAACGGTTGCTGCGACCGATTTACTTGTACCGGGAATCGGCGAATTGATTGGCGGCAGTCAGCGTGAAGAACGGGAAGACATTCTTGCCGGAAAAATTAATGAGCTTGGTATGACAGAAGAAGAATATTGGTGGTACCTAGAGCTAAGAAAATACGGCGGGACGAAACACTCAGGCTATGGCCTTGGGTTTGAACGTTTAATTATGTACCTGACTGGGATGTCTAACATAAGGGACGTAATTCCTTTTCCTAGAACACCAGGCAATGCAGAATTTTAAATGCTGAAGAAGTAAAAGAAGACCGATTCGCTGAATTGGTCTTCTTTTGCGTTGTCATTTTTTGGTTTATAAATCTTGCAGCTCTTCTTCGAAATAAAATGTACCTGGGTATTCTTTAACGATATAAGAATATCTCTTCATATTTTTTACATACTGCCATTTTAAAATTGTAACAACTTCACCTGTTTCTTTAATATTTACTGTTTGACCATTAATGTAGCGGTTATTTGAGTTTTTCAAATTCAACACCCCTTTACTATTCCTTCTTAAGTATACCACAAAATGAATGTTCCTTTTTGATACTTAACGGAATATGAAATCAGCAAATGGAAGAATGGAAGCCGTCCACCTTTCCATTATAATGTAACTATGGTATGCTTTACAAAAGCGAGGTGTCATTTTGACTAATTATAAAGCAAAAAAAAGTAACCTCAAAGATCTCTTATCCAAAAACGGTATGGACTTAGAAGGCTTGGAAAGGAATACAAACATTCCTCAAAGCCAGCTTAACGATTACTTGTCAAAGAAAGTAATGAACTTAAATACTGCGATGACAATTTCCAAGGAATTAAATTGCCAAATTGAAGATTTATATGTTTGGTCATCCGAGGAAAAGTAAAGCGTTATAATGTGTAGTCAAATAAAAAACAGACTCGAATAATGAGTCTGTTTTTTATATCCTTATTAGTTTGTTACATCGCATTTTTCCAAAGGAATAACCTTTGTTTTCTTTGTAAATTTATAGCCAAGCCATAATAATAGGAATAATGGTAAACCGATGTATGAAACTAATGCACCGCTCCAATCGATATGGTCACCCATAAAGGCAGAATAGTTTTGTCCTAAAACAACAAAACCACAGACGGCAAAGGCGAAAATTGGACCAAATGGGAAGAATTTTGATTTATATGGTAATAGGCTAAGATCCTTGCCTTGCGCCACAAATGCTCTACGAAAAC
Source organism: Neobacillus sp. NPDC097160 (assembly GCF_044762155.1). Classification (NCBI taxonomy): domain Bacteria; kingdom Bacillati; phylum Bacillota; class Bacilli; order Caryophanales; family Bacillaceae; genus Neobacillus; species Neobacillus sp. NPDC097160. The sequence goes on from NZ_JBIWDU010000003.1 coordinate 427,740, forward strand.
GATAGTGGCAAACTGCAATTCCGAGCCAAGCGATAAAACCTGACATACCGGATGCGTTTAAGAGCCATACATAAACGGTGCCATCTCCAAAGAAAGAAGCAAGAAAGGCAAGAGTTCCCACTAAGGTTGTGGCAATTAATGCATTTACCGGTACACCGTTTTTATTAAGTTTACCAAGAAATTTTGGGGCTTTTCCTTGACGAGCCAAATCCCAAAGCATCCGTGTCGAAGCATACATTCCTGAATTTCCGGCAGATAATACCGCTGTTAAGATAACGGCATTCATTACAGAAGCTGCGAAGGCAATGCCAGCTTTTTGAAAGACAAGTGTAAATGGACTAACAGAAACATCTCCATTTGCTAAGTTGCTATTTGTATAAGGAATAAGAAGTCCAATGACTAAAATCGCTAGTACATAAAATAAAAGAATCCGCCAAAATACTGATTTTACTGCCTTTGGAATAGCTTTTCCAGGATTGTCGGTTTCACCTGCTGCAACACCTAAAAGCTCGGTCCCTTGGAAAGAGAATCCCGCAGCCATAAAGATACCGAGCATGGCCATAAATCCGCCGTGGAACGGGGCATCACCAATTGTGAAGTTTTTAAATCCTATCGCATGGTCTCCCATAATACCAAAAATCATTAATGTTCCAGTAATAATAAAGATAATAACCGTTACTACTTTTATTAGAGAGAACCAATATTCAGCTTCCCCAAAACCTTTTACAGAAAGATAATTTAATAGAAACATAATCACTAAAAAGATGCTGCTCCAAACCAATGATGGGGTATTTGGGAACCAAAATTTCATGATCATGGTTACAGCAGCTAATTCGGCAGCAATAGTGATAGCCCAGTTGTACCAGTAATTCCAGCCGAGCGCAAAGCCTAGGGCAGGATCAACAAATTTAGTCGCATACGTACTAAAGCTTCCGGCAACAGGCATATAGGCGCCCATCTCTGCTAAGCTTTGCATTAAAAAGTATACCATGACCCCAATGATAAGATAGGAGAGAATGGCACCGCCAGGTCCGGCAGAATGAATGGCGCCGCCGCTTGCAAGGAATAGGCCGGTTCCGATTGTTCCGCCAAGTGAAATCATTGTAAGGTGTCGTGATTTTAAGCTTCTTTTTAGTTCAGTCGTTTCATTTTTTGGTGTCAGTTCACCGGTATAGTCATTTTGTTTTAGTGGTCTTGCTGTTTGCATGGTCATGACTCCTTTTTATTTTTTTCAGGAAGGAGTTTGGAATAAAAAATGCCATCGAAGTAGAATCGATGGCATTGTCAATACCCCGCATCATACCTTCCGAAAGATAGCTCAACACGCATGGCTGGTAGGACTATGCGTGACAGTTCTGTTCCTGTTCGGAGACAGCCCCAGCATGCTTTTCCAGAGATGAAAAACACACTTCGGCAGCTTTTCCTTTCAAACGGAGTCAGGGATGTCTCTACATCTCGTCCGCATTACTTATAAAAACCGCGACCTCTACCTCATCGGTTTGATGAGGATTTTTACTATGAAGTTAATATATTTATAAAGTATAAATATTATTTTGAAAAAGTCAATGGAAAAATTTACAGACAATTTCTTATTATTGTAAAAAACTATTAAATTTACTTCACATTCGAGAATCGGTATTATTTTAAAAAAGAACAAATGGCGGGGGATGATAAAAGTTGCAGTTTCTTGGATTAATACTGGGGTCACTCATTGTCGTGGTTGGATTTAATCTCTTCTTAATTCCTCATCAGGTATTAAGCAGCGGGCTTAGTGGTATTTCGATGATTTTTGGAATGGTATCTCCAATCAATACGGGACTTGCTAATTTTCTGTTAAACCTTCCGTTATTGATTATCGGATATAAAATGCTTGGAAAAAGATTTATTATGAATTCGATTTTTTCAGTCTTTATTATTTCAATGGGATTATACTTGGTTCCAGTACATGAGATTGCTAAAGATACGATATTATCTTCGATTTTTGGCGGTGCTCTGACGGGTATTGGGGTAGGAATCGTGTTCCGCTGTTCTGGTTCAACTGGTGGATTTGACATCATCGGAATGATTGTATCAAGGAAAAGAGATTTTCCGATTGGCACACTCCTATCAGGGATGAACGCCGTTGTTATCGTTATAAGTGGCTTTTTATTTAATTGGGATTCGGCATTAAACACATTAGTTTCTATTTATGTAACTGGTAAAGTGGTTGATGCGATATACACAGACCATGCGAAATTAACGTTAATGATTATTACAGAAAAAGGTCAAGAAATGAGAGAGCATTTACTGACTAATTTATATAGAGGGTTGACAATCATGGATGGAGTAGGAGGCTACTCCAATGACAAACGAAACGTATTGGTTACAGTCATTTCTAGGTATGAATTGAATGAAGTGAAAAACCTCATTACGGAAGTGGATCCTGCCGCTTTCGTGAATATTACAGAAACCATTGAAGTAATGGGCCTGTTCCACAGGCCGAATCCTCAATAATAAAAATAACCCCAAAATTTGGGGTTATTTTTATCTCTTTTAATTGCTATACTGAAAAGAAATGAAACTGGTTATAAATGGAGGATGTCCGATGTAGATAAACCTTACTTTTTTATAAAAAAATTCAATAAAAAGTGAGGGTGTACTATGTCCATTTTTGTCGGAAAACAAGCTTCCTTCCGGTTTCTTTGGTTTGGACAAATGTTTGCCAATCTTGGAGACATTTTATATGTGGTTTGTTTAATTAAATTGATCTTTGATGCGACGGGTTCTGTTACCTATATGTCACTGGTTCCATTTTTTAATACCTTTTCTGCGTTAATTAGCGGGTTATTGGCACCATTGGTCATCAATAAATACAAACTTAAGTCAATCTTGTTTTTTTCACAAAGCGGAAAAACGTTACTGCTGTTAGCATTGTGCTTAACTACAACTGTTTTTAATGATGGGTGGCTATTTTGGATTTATTTGCTCATCTGTTTTATTTCTTTTTTAGATGGCTGGGCTTCTCCCGCTCGAAACGCACTTGTTCCAAGTTTGGTTGAAAAGAGAAAGCTTGTGAAAATCAATAGTTTACTCTCCATTTCCGACCAAATCGTTCAGCTTGTTGCCTGGCCAATCGGCAGTATCCTGCTAGTAGCAATGGGTGCTGCTAAGATTCTTTGGTTAACCTTTATCTTATACGTGCTATCGACAGCATTGATGGGGTTAATCAAACATGTTACGAATCAGCAGACTCAAATAGAGCAATCGCGGATGGATGCCTTAAAAGAGGGCTGGAGGATTATTTGGGATTCGAAGCAGCTGAGGACAATTAGTTTCATGAATATCCTTGAAACCTTTGCTAACGGAGTTTGGATTGCTGCTATTTTGTTTGTTTATGTTGCTGAGGCTTTAAATAAAGGGGAGAGCTGGTGGGGATTAATAAATGGCTCCTTTTTTGCAGGAATGTTATTTGGAGGGCTGTTAATCTATCGTTTTTCACATATTTTAGAAAAAAAATTAGGAAAAACAATCCTCTGGTCCACCTGTAGCTTAATTGCGATTACGTTTTTATTTGGAACGACTTCTATTCCATGGTTTGCTTTATTCGTTTCCTTTTTATTTGGATTGCCACAAATGGCTCGTGATGTTGCTGAGACCACGATTATCCAACAAAGCGCAAGAGAACAACTTTTAGCCAAAGTCTATTCCGCCCGAGGTACATTGATATTTGGTGCCTTTGGTATTTCGTCACTAGTAATGGGATGGATTACCGAATCATTTGGTGTAAGAACCACCTATATGGCAGCAACCGGACTGTTCATCTGCTCTTTTTCGGTTGCGCTAATAGGCAAAAAATATCTTTTTTTAAATACGATAGAAAAAAGAGGCTAATCAAAAAAGTAAATTTAGGGAAACCACTTGAAGGTTTCCTTTTTTTCATGGAAAATAACACTATATTCAAAATACAAAGGAGATTTAAAACCATGCGGCCCATCCTAATAGGCATCCTTGCTGCTTTCTTTTTTGCGTTTACTTTTATTCTAAATAGATCGATGGAACTTGCGGGAGGAAGCTGGATTTGGAGCGCTTCCTTAAGGTATTTCTTTATGGTCCCCTTTCTTTTCTTAATTGTAATAGGCAGGAAAAATCTAAAACCATTGCTTTTGGAAATGAAACAGCGGCCAGGTGCCTGGTTCCTATGGAGTTCTATTGGCTTCGGATTATTTTACGCTCCTATTTGTTTTTCAGCAGCATATGCCCCGGGCTGGCTGATTGCGGCAACTTGGCAGATTACAATTATCTCCGGTTCACTGCTTGCACCGTTTTTCTATGAAACAGTTATGACCGATAATGGTCCAAGTCTAATTAAGGGGAAAATTCCCTTCAAGGGATTAGGAATGTCTTTAATCATTGTACTTGGAATAATTTTGATGCAGGTAGAACAGGCCAATCATTTGTCTATTATGGCCATATCCTTAGGGGTATTACCGGTGATCGTTGCATCTTTTGCATATCCGTTAGGGAATAGAAAAATGATGGAGGTATGCGGCGGGCGCCTTGATGTTTTTCAGCGTGTATTAGGAATGACGTTAGCCAGTATGCCCTTCTGGATTGTTTTATCCATTTATGGACTGATAGATGAGGGGCCGCCCAGTTTAGCACAAACTACCCAATCAGCACTCGTTGCCATATCCTCAGGTGTGATAGCAACTATTTTATTTTTTCATGCGACAGATCTCGTAAGAGGAGACATGCAGAAGCTTGCTGCTGTGGAGGCAACACAATCAATGGAAGTTTTATTCGCAGTAATCGGAGAGTTATTGCTCTTAAATTCGATAGTGCCTTCAGCTTTATCTTGGGGCGGCATGGCATTGGTCATGGCGGGAATGATACTGCACAGCTATGTTTCAAACAAAATAGTGAAGCTGAAGGTTCAAAAGGTAAGTGCATAAATTCAAATTCTGTCGGAATAACGAATCCTTATCAAATCAATTGATAAGGATTTTTGTCATTCTTCCTATTTATCCGTTAAGGTACGGCGCCAGCTTATCGATTGTTTCCTGTAAGAATGCCGCATTTTTCTTATACATCGCTTTTGATTTTTCACAATTGGTTTCAAGTGAAAATATCTCTAAGTCTGCCTGCGTTTTTTTTAAGGTTGCCAGTAATAACGGCCGCTGTGCGGGTGTTGGTACTTTAATTTTATCATCATAAAGATCAACTGTTATATCTCCATATGAGTCCACTTGTCCGAGGAATACATTATCAAGTGTTACTCCTTGTTTTTCTAACTCGGAATAAAGCCAGCCCCTGCCTTTTCCGGCACATCGTAATGCCTCATCGACAATATTCCCATCCATAATGATCGTTTGTGGTTCTTTCTCATTCGGCATTTTCATTTGCAAATCTTTAGGTGTTAATGGTTGGTTTTCCTTTTTTAATAAGGCACTTAAATTGCCGCGTGGTTCCAAAACGGCAAATTCTACATCCGCGACCTTGAAAATGTTTTTTTGGCGAAGCAGTGCGGATAACTCATCAATCGTATACTTTTCCTTTTTTAAATTATTTTCTAAGATTTTCCCATCTTGAATGACAACGGTCCCTTTACCTTCCACGAAATCACTGAATTTTTTACTCTTTATCGAAAAATAATTAGACAAAAAAGTAACAATTCCAAACACAACGATTGCTAATGCCCCATGATATATGTTTGACTCAAGTCCCGTAACAACCTCGCCGGCTATACTTCCAATCGTAATACCTGCAACATACTCAAAAAAGGAGAGCTCCGAAATTTGTTTTTTTCCAAGAACTTTTGTTGTTATGAATAAGAGCAGCAGGAAAATTATCGAGCGAAATATAATAAATATCCAACCTGGCATATGTTTCTCACCTCAAAATATTATGTACCTTTGTATTGTGGTTCATGTCGTTCAAGTTCTAAAACTCGGTATTGTAGGTCTTTTTTTACATCCCCGATTAGCAAACTTGTCTCATGGAAAATAACTTTCGCTTCCTCCTCAAGAGAATTTAATGCAAGGGAGGACAACTGAGCCTCAATTCCTTTTATGGTGAAAAGACATTGTTTAACGTTTGAAGCGATTGTCATAAAAGTAACTTCCTTTCATAGGAAATTCTAAAAATGAAAAAGGGGTTGGCATAAATCGCCAACCTATAACTGTTTTATTGATTATACTGCGGTTCTTCAGTTGTGATTTCTTGAAGGCGTGGTTCAAGGCTGTCTAGAACTGATTGTGTTTGCTGGGCAGCCTGTTGATAAAGTTGTTTTGCATTTTGGTTATCAGTTGCCAATGCAAAGGTTTCAAAACTTGCCTGTGCGCTTTTTAAACCGGCTAGTGCTTGTTTTACTTGTGTACCTACAGTCATTAATAATCCTTCTTTCGTCATGTGAATTGAAATTACAAAAATAGTATGTGGATTATCCTCTTGCTTATGCATGGATTTCTTATGATTTAATCTGAAACTTTTTCCAATCATCTGGAAGAGTAGCATAATCGTAAATATATTACTTTTTTTTTACATGAATGCATATAGTTGTAACAGCAAATGTAAAAAAGGGGTGATCATTATTAGAAATACAGGAAAAGATGATTTTGTTCAAGGATTTGTGCCGCATCATAACCATGGATCTGTTGATTACACTGGAGTTAGTTCCGGCCATGTGCATCAATGCCTGGATATAACGTCACCACCGATACAGACTCAAGATGGGGGACATATTCATTATACAGAAGGATATGTCCTATTTGAGGATGGACATACACACCATTATCGTGCATACTCAGGGCCAGCCATCCCTGTTGGGAACGGAATGCATGTCCATTATTATGACTTTCAAACAACAGAAGATAATGGCCATAGTCATCATGTAAAAGGCGTTGATCTGCCTGCCCCGGGGTCGAAATAACCGGCAAAAACCAATCTAAAATCAGATTGGTTTTTTTAATGGATAAGAAGGTATAAATTTCGACTTTAAGAATTGTTATTCTTAATGGATTACTTGTTAAACTTTTTTAAGAAAATTGCGTCAAATGTTTCTGTAATTGGAAAATATGGGGTAAAATAACAGTGAATAATAGAGAATATACAGGGGGGAAGATTTTTGATTTTATTAAGAAGAAAAGAAGTAGATGAGGAACATTTTGTTAAGTTAGTTGCTTATACAATCATTTTGTTTATTAGCAGCTTTTTCGTACCATTTGTCATTATTGCATCCTATCAGAGCATGGTCTATTTTTCCCGCTCCTATTGGTTTTTTTCAACGCCATTTTCGGCCTATATCACTTTTATGGGTGGAATGCTATTTATCGCTGTTATTTTGACGGTATATCTTATCTTGAGGCAGCGATGGGAAGGCGTCAGATTGAAATGGATCACAGGTATTTTAATTCTTTCAACAATACCGGCATTTATTTTAAGCCTAACCAATTATTATTATATGGACGACGATGGCATCCACTATAATGGGTTGACGGGCTTAGGGGAAAAAGAGTATAAATGGGATGAAATGACAAATGTACATATTGTCTATAGAAATCATCAGGGTACCACCGGATTATTTCAATATAAGTTTGAAATGACAGACGGCAGTAAAATAACGCTTCCATTTAATGATAAACTTTCTGCAAATAAATATAAGGTCGAACAGAAAGTGAAAGAGTACAAAATTACTGTTAAAGATAATTTCAAAAATCCAATTGTGGATTAGTGTTAAGGTCTTCCTTATTTTTTGGAAGACCTTGTTTTAATAATAAATTTCCAAAAGTTCACAGTTTTGCCATAAAGTTTTGATTAATTCAAAAAATTCTGTGATATACTATAAATGTAAAGAATAATCCAAAGGTTAACATCTTAGGAGGCTCAACCATACGTGTTCGTTCCGGTAGTGAACGAGTAATGAAAGGTTATTCCTAAAACATTTGGCAGGTGGAGCGATGCAATTTCTATTTGCAAAGTTTTAAATCTAAAACAAAATCCTTTCATAATGGATACTTTGAATTCCAAAGAGTCCATATCAAAGGCAAAAGTTAAGGATTTATAGGTTGTACACTGATAAAAATAATTTTATCAATGTACCGATTACCGAAACCTTTACAAAAAAACTGCATTGCCAAGAAGCTGATCACCCAAATGAGGGAATAAAGAGTCTTAAACGGTGTCAATCCAAAATTTGTTTCTTTTTAGGAATTTGAATTCCATTAAACATGTGAATTAATTCCTTCAACGGAACAAACACACATCGACTGAGTTTTCAAAGTTCCCCTATAGGTTTGAACATTAACTCAAAGGAAATTAAAATTTGAGAACATTAAAATGCTGATGTCATGGTTGGGTCTCCTAAGATGTTAATAATTATTAAGGAGTTACTTCAAAAATGAGGTAGCTTCTTTTTATTTTTTCTACAATTCGGTTACAGGTAATCCTCTTTTTTAATGGAAGTACATGAAATAATAAGCATTAAAATATATATCCAAGTAAAATTTCGTTATAATAAACGTAGGATGCTATTTTTGAAAGGGGCAAGATAATGACAGGAATTCAAGAAATTAGTTTGATCGAACAGCAGGAAGCGATTATGGCAAAACTTCAACATCGAAGATTAACGAAAAGAAAAATCTTTCAGCGAATTTTGTTAATAACACTTGGTGCCATTTTAATGTCTGTGGGACTTGAAATCTTCCTTGTTCCCAATAATGTTATTGATGGCGGGATTACTGGCATTTCCATCATGCTCTCGTATATGACTGGATGGAAACTGGGAATTTTCCTTTTTATTCTTAATATTCCTTTTTTCTTTATTGGTTACAAACAGATTGGAAAAACCTTCGCACTATCCACTCTTTATGGCATCATCATACTTTCGATTGGCACTACATTGCTCCATCCGGTTCCAGCATTTACTCAAGATATCCTTCTTGCTACTGTTTTTGGGGGAATTGTCCTTGGCATTGGAGTTGGACTGGTTATAAGGTACGGAGGTTCGCTAGATGGTACCGAAATACTTGCCATCCTCTTTAATAATAAACTCCCTTTTTCGGTCGGGGAAATTATTATGTTTTTTAATCTCTTTATCCTTGGCAGTGCTGGTTTTGTATTTTCATGGGACCGGGCAATGTATTCGTTGATTGCCTATTTTGTTGCTTACAAAACGATTGATGTTACAATAACAGGGCTTGATGAATCTAAATCCGTCTGGATCATTAGTGACAACGCGAGACAAATTGGCGATGCCATCATGAATCGCCTTGGTCGAGGTGTTACTTACATTAACGGAGAGGGAGCCTATTCAGGAGATGATAAAAAAGTTATTTTTTGCGTGATCAATCGTCTTGAAGAGGCAAAATTGAAGGAAATTGTTACTGAGAATGATGATAGTGCCTTTTTAGCAGTTGCGGATATCGCTGAAGTTCGCGGTGGACGATTTAAGAAAAAAGATATTCATTAGGAATATTAAAAATAAAGGCGAAAATAAAGGGTTTGTCGGTTTTAAGTAGATTTATGAAAAAATCATAAAAAGTTTTGTGAATTTTTTTCGATTCATGTCGTTTAATAAGAAAAAACACCATTTATTAGAATCGTGCTATGTCGTATTGCGCGCTTCCCTAGGAAATAGTTTTGCGAAAAATGAGATATTTCCGAAAAAGATGACAGACAATTCCGCCATCTTTTTCAGTTCCTTAAAATAATAGCTCAAATACTTCATTAAGTTCATGGGCTCTTTTTTCATCTTGTTCCTTTTTTGCATAGTTAATTTCCTTTGGCAGCATGTGATTTAAAAAATTTATTTCCTTTTGATTTAAATCTCTGACAAAGGAACCTTCAGAGGTATAAGCCCCTTCCATTAGCTTCCTGTAAACATTCCTGCCTTCTGAATGTTCTTCTGTATAATTTGATAATGTTTCTCTTAAATACCCCAACGTCTTATCCATCTCTGCACCATCCTTTCACGCCTTTATTTTTTGATGTGTGGTTAATAATATACATTTTAGAATATTTAATAATAGAGAATACAGAAACACTGAAATAAATAAGAACAAGTACAAATGTACTTGCTCATCTACCCATTTAGAAAAAAAAAAAGGGCTTCCTTTACTTTTTAACAGTAATGATCCGATAGCTTAAAACATCTTGATATTTTAAGACAATATTTCCATGCTCATTCAGAATAATAAAAAGCTCAGGATCAAAATTCTTAGAAAAATTAAATTCCGGTGCATGGTTACCATGACTAAGGGCTTGTGGCTGCGCTTTTATATCAATGTTGTGAAAACCAGCCCCATGTAACAAGCGATTCCAGTCTTCCTCCAATAATAATGAATCGACAGCGTAAAAATTCATTATTTCTGTTTCTTCTTTTTGACTGAGCCGCTTGTTAATGGTCATTTCGTTAGCAATTAAACGGCCGCCTTTTTTTAATACACGATAAAATTCCTTTAATGCTTTAGGTTTATTAACAAAAGCTAAAACAGACTCGGATAAAATAAAATCAAAGGAATTTTCTTCGAATGGTATTTCTTCAATTGATCCGTGGATTAATTGAATGGGAAGTTTTTGTGTCTGAAAGCGGTCTTTCGCCTTTTCAACCATAATCGGATTGATTTCCAAACCAAACACGTTTGCCTTATACTGCTGGTACAAATATGCTGCTGTTTGTCCAGTGCCGCAGCCTGCATCTAAAACAAAGGAGTTTTCGGTAATATTTTCTCCAGAAAGAATGTTTTGCGTCAAAAGGATTCCACCAGGATGGGCCCCGCCAACACCAAACTTCGCTAAGAAATCAAAATAAGTTAAGCCTCCCATAGACACACCACCTCAATATCTTTTTTGCATAGTATGATAAAAAGCGGAAAGAGGTTCATATTTCAACGACACACAAATAAGCAATGAGAATTATAATTTTATTATGTAAACTACAAATGTGCTGGGCTATAACCCTGCTTTTTTTTAGAATCCTACCATATCCTTACAATATCAAGCCTAAAATGAAAATTGTTTATCATCCTATTAATGAAGGCGGTTGAAGGGAGTGTAAGGGCATGAGTTTACGTCTAACAATTTTATGGATATGGAAGCTTATTGATCCTTTATTTTATTCTTGTTCCCGTTTACATTACATTTACGACGACAAAAACAACCAATCCGTATTCCGGGTTCGAATTACGAAATATAAAGGAGAGAATTTCACACTTTCTGATGGGACAATGATTAACAGAAATGATCTTTTATTAAAAATCCACTTACACAATGTTAGGTTATTAAATGATTATGTAAGAATAAAAAATGATTTAAAAAGAGCAAGGCTAATGTATAAATTGGTGTTAAATTCCATGCCATTGCTGGCAAGCTATTTAAAAGCTCATCCTGAAGAGGCAAATATAAAGGGAATCATTGGAATTACAACCATTAATAAGGGCATTAGGTCTCTTGGGTTCGATTCCATTCCTCCAGCAAACCGCTTGTATAGATATATTAAAAAGCTTGGTCAGCTGCCTATTTCTTTGCTTTCGAGCAATTCCTACAAACACTTTCAAAAAAATGGTCTTACTTATTTATTCCTATCAAAAGAAAAGCTTTATGAAAAATACGGACGAAATTCATCCATTAAATAGCAATGAATGCATGGATTTCTAAACATAATCTTCATCAAATTGCACAAATTAAGCAAATGGAAGGGTGGATGTAAGACCTTCCATTCCATGCGGAAGGAGTGCTGATGATGAAAAGCATAAAGAGGCAGCCGTTTTTCAAAATGTTTGCACCAAAACGAAAAAGCAGAGGAGCTATGTGGGCATCTCTACTGGGCATAGGTGTAAGTGCTGCTGTTTTTGGGGTAACAAGAGGGAAGCGTAAAGACTTTGCACTTCCTTTTCAAAATGCAGTAAAAAATTTTTCACCTAAGACTAATCTAAATTTGATGGACAATGCTGCTTTAACAGAGTTTTCAGAAGAGTTATTGGAAAGTGCATTGAAAAATAATCATTAAAAAAAGTCCGCATTTGATATTATCCCCTTTAGGTAGACAGTGTAAAAAAGTCCATTATTTCTTATGGATGATACACTACTACTTGGAGGGGATTTTTCTATGGCAAAAA